>JBAVMD010000169.1:0-5956 GCA_049689695.1 Chitinophagaceae bacterium
GCTCCACACCATTTGTGAAAGCGGTAATTGTCCCAACATGGGCGAGTGCTGGGGTGAGGGTACAGCTACCTTCATGATACTCGGCAATGTCTGCACCCGCAGCTGCGGCTTCTGTGCTGTGGCCACCGGCCGCCCCGATGCGGTAGACTGGGACGAGCCACAACGCGTGGCAGAAGCCATTCACCTGATGAAAGTAAAACATGCGGTGATCACCTCCGTTGACCGTGATGAGCTGAAAGATGGCGGCAGCATTATCTGGTTCAATACTATTAAGGCTGTAAAAGCCCTGAACCCGAATACCACCCTTGAAACCCTGATCCCTGACTTTAAGGGGGAAACAGTAAATATTCAACGGTTGATAGATGCCGCTCCCGAAGTGATCTCGCACAATATTGAAACGGTAGAGCGGCTTACACGACAGGTACGCATCCAGGCAAAATACTGGAGAAGCATGGAAGTGCTCAAGATATTGAAACAGGGAGGCGCACGTACCAAGAGCGGCATCATGCTGGGACTTGGCGAGGCAAAAGAAGAAGTAGTGCAAACCATGCAGGACCTTCGTAATGCTAATGTAGACGTTATCACCATCGGTCAATACCTGCAACCTTCTAAAAAACATTTACCGGTAGCCCGTTTTGTGCATCCTGATGAATTTGCAGAGCTTCGTCACATAGGATATGAAATGGGATTCGATTACGTTGAAAGCGGCCCGCTCGTGCGTTCATCTTATCATAGTGACAGGCATGTGATACCGGGATATGGACGTGGGGAGTGGTTGAAGTCTCAAATGATCAGTTAGTATGATAATTAGCTGATTGGATAATTAGTTGATAAGCTGATGAGGTTCGCTCATGTTGTGAATTCATATTTTATTCATCAATCCATTAAATACTTATTGAATTTGAAATCTTCATTAGCTAATCAGCTAATAACTAAATCAGCTAGTCAGCTCAAATTCTTCGCTTCTTTTTGCTGCCTCACAATCGCAATCTCTTCTTCCGCACAATTAAAATGGTGGAAGGCGCCTGATTCTTTATCTGATGGACTGCCAGCATCTGTAAAAATTTTTTACACGAACGATTCCCTGGAAGGCAAGCCCTTCATTGCGTATTACATCGAAGCTGAACTGAAAGACAAAAAGCTCAACTTCACCACGCAAGCGGGGAACGGCAAGCGATTGACGCCTGCTCAGTTTTATGAATCGGAAAAACGTCCGCTGGTTGTAGTGAACGGCACTTTCTTTTCATTCCAGACCAACCAGAACCTGAACGTTTTGATGCGCAATGGAAAATTGAAAGCATACAATGTTACTTCTTTAAAAGGCCGCGGTAAAGATTCCACCAGGTTTTATTACATCACGCGCAGCGCCATCGGCATCGATAAAAAAAGAAATGCAGATGTGGCATGGATATTCACCGATTCATCAAAGCGTCATCCTTATGCATTTGAAGATTCACCGGTAGTGGCCATCGGCAGGTCGAAATCACCCAATTTAAGATCGCTGCAACGGTTCGATTATAATAAGTGGAGAATGAGAACGGCCATTGGTGGCGGACCTGCATTGATACACGACGGACAAATAAAAATTACCAACAAGCCAGAGCAGATGTTTGTAAGCGGAGAAAAAGACAAGCATCCGCGCACAGCCATGGGGTATACTAAAAACGGGAAGCTGATCATTCTCGTAATACAGGGCCGTTTCCCCGGAAAAGCAGAAGGCGCTACGCTTCAACAGGAAGCGCAGATCTTATACGACCTCGGTTGTTATGAAGCATTGAACCTCGATGGCGGCGGCAGCAGCTGCATGCTGGTGAACGGAAAAGAAACCATCAAACCTTCTGACACAACCGGCCAACGACCAGTACCGGGAGTTTTTATAATCAATTCGAAAATTGCTCAATAACTCAATGGCTCAATGATCTGTTTTCATTGAGCCATTGAGTATTTTCAAATCTTCACATTAATTCCCCTGTTTGCTCTCCCAAACCAATGCGCTCGCTCCCAATATCGCTGCGTCAGCTTCTTTGAGCTCGCTGAAGATCAGTTTTACTTTATTCTGGAAGATGGGAAGAAGATTTTTTTCCATGTGATCGCGGGTTGGCTTCATGATCAGGTCGCCCGCTTTTATTACGCCACCGAATAATACGATGGCTTCCGGTGAAGAGAACATAATAAAGTTGGCGAGCGCTTCGCCCAATATTTCACCTGTAAATCTGTACACTTCATTGGCCAGTTCATCGCCTTTGGATGCGCATTCGAATACAATTTTTGAATCGATCTGGTCAGGCTGGTATTTTCTCATGAGCGATGCATTGCCCGGGTGACGTTCCAGCAATTCCTTTGCAGTAAGTGCAATACCAGTAGCAGAAGCATAAGCTTCCAATGAGCCATACATATCGGTGCCCCAGTGTTTTCTTCCTCCGGGCCGGATGGTGGTATGCCCAAGCTCTCCCGCAAATCCATCATGCCCCAATATCAATTGCCCGTTTGCAACAATGCCGCTGCCCACGCCGGTTCCTAAAGTGATCATGATAAAATCCTTCATACCGCGTGCGGCTCCATACATCATTTCACCAACCGCAGCCGCATTCGCATCGTTGGTAAGTGAACATGCAACGCCGAATCTTTTTGATATAAGATCGGCCAAAGGAATGATTCCCTTCCAATGCAGGTTGGGAGCATATTCTATCGTGCCTTTATAATAATTTCCATTGGGCGCTCCCACGCCGATGCCTTTTATAAAATCCATACCGCCTACCTCTTTAATGGAAGGCTGTAATGTCTTATACAGCTCGTCGATGAAGCTTTCAACATTCGAATGCTTTGAAGTAGAAAGGTCGCCGCGATCAATAATATCTCCGCGATGGTTCACAATACCATATTTAGTGGTGGTGCCACCGATGTCTATACCAATCGCGTATTCTAAAGGACTTTCCATGTTGCTGCAATCATTTTTAATATTTCCTGTTAAGGGCGTGTATTGTTAATGCCCGCTCTGGCTGATCTCTGCATCATAATCGATACCCTGTCTTTTCAGAATTCCTTTCACAACAAAAGCAAAAATGGCAAGGTATGCAAAGCAGACAACGGCTACAATGAATGAAGGATGAATGCCAATGATATCGGCCAGCTTTCCTTGTATAGGCGGAATAATGCCACCTCCCAGGATCATCATGATCAGGAACGCAGAGCCTTGTGTTGTGTATTTGCCCAGGCCTGCTATTGACAGCGAGAATATACATGGCCACATGATTGAACAGAAAAGGCCGCCGCTCAGGAATGCGTATACTGCAATAGTTCCTGTTGTCACTAATCCGATGATCATTGCCAGTATGCCCAATACCCCAAAGATGAGCAATGTACGTGCGGGCCGGTCATTGCTTATATAAAAAGCAACTATCTGAACCAGCACACACACAATGTACCAGATGAGCGGCGTAATGTCTTTTTGAGCAAGGGCATTCACGCCGAGAATAACACCAAAGGCTACCAGCGGAACGATGAATGTAAGCAGGCGTCTTGTGCCCGCTTTTACATTGAATGCATTAATAGCCCCTGTCCATCTCCCTATCATAAGGCTTCCCCAATACATGGAAATAAATGGCGCTACCTGCGAGGTTTTATATCCGCCAAACTCTTTTTGTTTAAGCAACTCGCTTAGGTTACTGCCAATGGCTACTTCAACTCCTACATACACACATAT
Organism: Chitinophagaceae bacterium; assembly: GCA_049689695.1. Lineage (GTDB taxonomy): Bacteria > Bacteroidota > Bacteroidia > Chitinophagales > Chitinophagaceae > DASPKM01. Next base: position 3,704 of record JBAVMD010000169.1, read on the forward strand.
GCCCAGCATGCCCAATACAAGCTGAGGGTATTTCATAGCGCCCCAGCCGTCTGACTGGCGCGCGGCTATCCCATTGGATAAAAATAATCCGCCAACTACTACTATCAGCGCGCCAAACAACCAATACATCCTGGTTTTTTCAAGCGGTTTTTTTATAGCTGCAATCTCGTCTGTCTCTGGCTTGATGCTTTCTTTAAGGCCGCCGATGCGCTGTTCCAAAACCGTTTTCTCAGCCTCGGGAACTGTTAGCGTTAGATTGTCGAGTGAATCTATCTGCCGGGTTACGGGAGATATCTGGCTCGAAATGCTCTCTATCTTCTTTGCTTCCGGAGTTCTGTAGCTGCTGAATACAGGAACGAACATGATGATCAGCAAGCCTGATATTATCAATAAAGAGGTGAGCGCCTTACTGGCCTTTTCGGTTTTCTCTTCATTAATGCCTGCCGGAACTTTTTTTGAAAGGCCGAACAATGCGGCTGCGGCTATGAATAATATGCCCACTCCCACATAAAGAATGATTACTTTACTAAGACTGAGCGCCGCTATTTTATCATCCGTAACTTCTGTTGCTGCTCCAAACAGCGCAAATGCAACCAGCAGCGGGCCGATCATTGTTCCAAAAGAATTAATACCACCTCCTAAATTCACCCGGCTGGTACCGGTAGACGGATCACCGAGTGTAATGGCAAAAGGCTGCGCGGCTGTTTGCTGCAGTGAAAATCCAAGTGCCACTATGAACAAGCCTATCAGCATGCCCGTGAATGTATTTGCATTCACGGCTATTATCATAGCTGCCGCACCAAGCGCGGAGAACAATAATCCATAAATGATGCTTCGCTTATATCCCCATTTTCCCACAAGGTCTTTACCCCCAAAAGCGCCGTAAGCAAACAAAACCATGGCTCCAACGTAGTAAGCCAGGTAGAACGCAAAATCTATAAGCTGGCTCTGGAACTGGTCCAGCCCGAATTTATGTTTGCAGAATGGAATGAAAACGCTGTTGCCTGCAGCAATGAATCCCCAGAAAAAAAACACCGTAACCAATGTGCCTAATGCCCCGTAATTGGTTGGAATATCGGGCGCGGTTATACGATCTGGATTGGAAACCTGCTGTGGGGGAAGCGATCCGGATTTGCTCATAAACTTTGGAGGAGTTTTTTATGAAGTATATTAATTGCTGAAAGTATAAAGTTTTTGGGAAGGCAAAAATTTTTTCGCTCCGGCTTATTTAATTCAAAATCATTGGTAAATTGAATTGGTTACTGAATTTTGGGGAAGCAGATCAAACGTGAAAGGTCAAACGTTACGATAAATGCACCCGGTATAAATGGATCATTGCTGGCTTGTGAACACGAGACCATAAACACGAAACACGAAACCTGGAAATGGAAATAATACACATCAGCGCAGAATGTTATCCCGTTGCCAAAGCGGGTGGATTAGGAGACGTAGTTGGGGCCCTGCCGAAATACCAGAATCAATCAGGCCATATTGCCAAGGTTGTGATGCCCATGTACCGCACTAAATTCCTGTATAATAATAAATGGGAAGTAGTACACAAGGGCTATATTTATATGGGTTCGTGGGGATTGGATTACACAGTTATCAGGGAGCAGACAAACGTTCTTGGTTTTGATCTTTACCTTGTTGACATCAATGGGCTGCTTGACCGTGAAAAAGTATACGGATATGATGATGACACAGAGCGCTTCACGGCTTTCCAGATAGCAGTGGTGGACTGGATATCGCTCTGGCAGCACAGGCCCGACGTAATTCATGTGCATGACCACCACACCGCGCTCATTCCTTTCATGATAAAGCATTGTAACGCATACCAGCATTTGAAAGATATACCTACCGTGCTTACCATTCACAATGCGCAATACCAGGGTTGGATGGGCTGGGATAAAAGCAGGTATATTCCTGCGTGGGACACCTGGAAGTGGGGCCTGCTTGATTGGAAGAACAATATAAATCCGCTGGCTTCGGGCATTAAAAATGCATGGAAGGTTACTACAGTCAGCTGGAGCTATCTTGATGAACTGCGCGAGTCAGCCAATGGTCTCGAGGCTTTATTCGAATATGAAAAAGGCAAATGCAGTGGTATATTGAATGGGATCGATACCCAGGTTTGGGATCCTTCTACTGATACCTACATAGAAAACAAATACGACATAGACAGCCTGCAGGAAGGCAAGCGCAGCAACAAAGAAATATTGTGTGAACAGTTCAACCTCGATATCAATAAGCCAT
>JBAVMD010000170.1:0-2204 GCA_049689695.1 Chitinophagaceae bacterium
CGATCACTTTGTCGCCCTGAACATGGTTAACGATTTCCGCCTTCACGGTAGCTTTAAGATCTTTTCCTCCGGAAATTTTGCCATTGAGATTGGCCAGCAATACTTCACTGAATTCAACCTGGTCACCGGCATTGCCCGAGATGCTGGGTACATATAATGTCTGATCTTTCTGAACCCTGAACTGCTGACCGGCGATTTTTACAACTGCGAACATAGCTTTGAAAATTAGGACGGCAAAGGTAGGGTTTATAGTTGAAATTTGATTCCCGGAGTGTAAAAAATTTATTATTAATTACTGATTATTATGGCTTCATAATCTTTTGAGGTAAGTCTGATTCTTGGCAACCCAATAATTAATAATCAATAATTAATAATCTGAATTTCAGAGCTTTGCAAAAGTAACCACCTTCAACCACTTAATTCCCTTAAGTTTGTCCCCGTTTAAAGCTTGCCATTACGGCTATGAAGTTAAAATCATTCCTGGCAAAACCATTTGCCTCCATAATATATAATAGGATCCGTAAAAATATGGCCACCGCCGTAGAAGACCAGGACTCCATTTTCAGGGAATTGGTCAAAATCGGTGGTAAAACGGTCTTTGGCGTTGATCATCAACTAAATAAGGTAACTAACCACGCTGAATTCACCCAGGCCGTGCCCATTCGGGATTACGAGCAATACAAGAATTATATAGAGCAGATCAAGGAAGGCAAGCATAATGTGCTCTGGAAAGGCAAGCCTATTTACTTTGCCAAGACCTCCGGCACTACAAGCGGGGTCAAATACATCCCTATTACCCGCGAATCCATCCCAAATCACATCAATTCTGCCCGGAATGCCCTGCTTTGTTATATGGCCGAAACGGGCAATTCGAAGTTTGCGGATGGTAAAATGATCTTTTTATCCGGCTCTCCTGAGCTGGAAAGGATAGCAAATATCCCTACCGGCAGGTTGAGCGGGATCGTGAACCATCATATTCCTGGGTATCTCCGCACCAATCAATTGCCCAGCTATGAAACCAATTGTATAGAAGATTGGGAAACCAAGCTGGATAAGATAGTTGGGGAGACCATTAAAAAAGATATGACGCTCATCAGCGGCATTCCGCCATGGATGCAAATGTATTTCGACCGGCTGATGCAGGTGAGCGGCAAAAAAGTGGGAGAGCTGTTCCCGAATTTTTCATTGCTTGTGCATGGGGGCGTGAATTTTGAACCGTATAAAACAAGATTGTTCGAGAGCATCGGCCGCAAGCTGCATACTATCGAAACATTTCCTGCATCGGAAGGCTTTTTTGCTTTCCAGGACTCGCAGGATGCCGAAGGTTTGTTGCTGAATACAAATAGCGGTATCTTTTTTGAGTTCATACCGGCAAGTGAAATTTCCAAGGAACAGCCAAAGCGTTTAAGCCTGAGGGATGTGAAGGTGGGAGAGAATTATGCCCTGGTAGTAAACAGCAATGCGGGACTTTGGGGATATAATATAGGAGATACGGTTAAATTTGTTTCTACTTCGCCGTACCGGATCATTGTAAGCGGAAGGATCAAACATTTCATTTCTGCCTTTGGCGAGCATGTGATCGGCGAAGAAGTGGAGTACAGCCTGATGAAAGCAGCGGCCGAGGAAGGTGTGCAGATAACGGAGTTTACAGTGGCGCCAATGATTGAGCAGGGAAAAGGAAAGTCGTATCACGAATGGTTCATTGAGTTCGGCAATCATCCTGCTGATCTTGAAAAGTTCAGGCAACGGGTTGACCGCCACCTTCGGGAAAAGAATATTTATTATGATGATCTTATTACAGGGAATATTTTGCAGACCCTCCAGATAAGAAGCGTGAGAAAAAATGGTTTCATCGATTATATGAAATCTGTGGGAAGGCTTGGCGGGCAAAATAAGGTGCCGCGGCTGAGCAACGACAGGAAGCTGGCGGGGGATTTGGAGAAGTTTGTAGAAGGGTGAAAAGTGAAACGTCAGACGTGAAATGAATACTGCCATTGATGTTTGACTTTTCACGTTTGACTAATAAACTAATAAACAAATAGACTAATAAACCATAATGCCTGCCAAACGCATCGCACTCTTCGGCTCTACCGGTTCCATCGGTACCCAGGCATTAAATGTGATTGCTGATAACCCTGATAAGTTTTCTGTTGAAGTACTTACGGCGCATCACAATGCAGAACTGCTCATCAAACAGGCATTGC
>JBAVMD010000171.1:0-4047 GCA_049689695.1 Chitinophagaceae bacterium
AAAATCATTTGTTTTACGTATCGATGAATCTGTTTACCAGGCGTTGGAAAAATGGGCAGGTGATGAATTCCGCAGCGTGAACGGACAAATTGAATGGATCATCAGCCAGAAGCTCAAAGAAGCAGGCAGGCTTAAGCCCAACGATCCCAGCCCATCAAAACCATCGTCAAAAAAATAATTTAACCATCAACTCTTTAACATGAAAAATTTCTCACTCTTTGTATGGATACCATTTGCTGTATTGTTGCTGGCGATGTTGTTTGACGCGTGTGGGTAATTAGCAAATGAGAAAATTGCTTTATGTGAAAATAAAGAAATGAGCCAACCCGGATTTAAAATAAAGAGCCGGTCAATATTAGTTGACCGGCTCTTTGAGTATTAGCACATTTTCGTATTTGCTAATTAAAACCCTTTCTTCTTCTCTGCTGCTTTCTGCATCGGGTTAGTGCCTGTGCTTTGGCCGCGCACGGTCTGCTGGGCTTTGAACACCTGGAACTTGCTCTGCGTTATCTCTTTCGGCCAGGCGTTGTTGCTTTCGTCTATATCAGCTGTCTCACGCATTGGGTCAAGCTTTACGGTAGCTACTTCTTTATCTTTCATAAAGATCTTAGTGAGCTTGCCTTCATTCTTTCTCCACACCTGGGCTGGTATTTTTTCTACCTCTTTAGTGCCGTCTTTATAAGTCCACTCCAGGATGATTGGCATTACAAGTCCGCCTTTATTGCTGAACTGCAGCTCATAAAAGTTTTTGCCAGCCATCTTCTGTTTTAATTCTTCGCTGAGCGGCTCATCAAAATTCGTTATACGCGTTGCATATTTCGAAGTATCATAAGCTTCCAGGCCGCGTGCATATTTCCAATAGAAATCGCGCAGCGCTGTATCTGCATCGGTTTCGAAAGTGATGCTTTTATCTTCCTTATTACGGATCTTGGATATATCTTCAAATGCATTTACCTGCGGCTTTTCAAGTGTGCGGTAAATGGTTGTATCTATGGGTTTTGGAAAATTTGCAAGGTCAGCTTTGAATTGCTTCACTGAATCCAGTGAAATATCACACGCGTCAATGCTGTAGAACCATCCTCTCCAGAACCAGTCAAGGTCTTCGCCGCTTGCATCTTCCATAGTGCGGAAAAGGTCTGCAGGCGTAGGATGCTTGAATGCCCAGCGGCGTGCATATTCTTTGAACGCGTAATCGAACAGTTCCCTGCCCATTACAGTTTCACGAAGAATGTTCAAACCTGTTGCCGGCTTGGAATAAGCGTTCGGTCCAAAGCCGATGATGTTCTCGGAATTGGTCATGATGGGCTCCAACTGCTCTTTCGGAAGCTTCATGTAATCCGTAATGCTCCAGGCTGGCCCGCGGCGGCTTGGGAATTTATTATCGAACAGCTCTTCTGTAAGATATTCAACAAAGGTGTTGAGGCCTTCATCCATCCAGCTCCATTGGCGCTCATCACTGTTGATAATCATGGGGAAGAAGTTGTGGCCTACTTCATGGATCGTTACGCCCAGCATACCGTACTTGGTGCCTTCGCTGTAAGTACCATCAGGATTGGTGCGACCGTAGTTGAAAGCGATCATTGGGTATTCCATTCCGTTAGCAGCCTCAATGCTTTGCGCCACAGGGTATGGGTAAGCGATGGTGAACTTAGAATATGTTTTGATAGTATGCGATACAGCCTTTGTTGAGTACCTGCGGTAAAGGTTATATGCTTCTTTAGGATAAAAGCTCATGCACATTACCTTCTTGCCTTCAACATAAGCAGGCATAGCATCCCAGATGTATTTGCGCGAAGAGGTCCATGCAAAATCGCGCACGTTATCTGCCTTGAAAATCCATGTTTTTTTAGCAGAGGATTTTTTCTTTTCAGCAGCTTTTGCTTCATCCAGTGTTCCTATTTCAACAGGCTCTTTGCTTGTTTGCGCTTTCTGCCAGCGTGCCTGTTGGGTAGCGTTCAATACCTGTGTGTAGTTGAGGCACTCGCCTGTAGAAGCAACCAGGTGATCAGCGGGAACGGTCATCTGCACTTTATAATTTCCAAAAGTCAGTGCAAATTCTCCACGTCCTGTAAACTGGTGATTTTGCCAGCCCTGGAAATCGCTGTATACGCAGAGGCGTGGATACCATTGTGCAATGGTGAAAAGATGGTTGCCATCTTCAGGGAAAAGCTCGTAACCGCCGCGTCCGTTCTGGTTGAAGCGGTCAGTAATGCGGTAATTCCAGCTGATCATCATTACATATTTCTGCCCGGGTTTTAAAGGTGTGGGCAGATCAACGCGCATCATGGTCTTGTTAACGGTATACTTCAGTGATTTTCCCAAAGCATCTGTAAGCTTTGTGATGTTGATGCCATAGTCGTTAGGCTTGGAGGCTGTTTCCAGTTGATTGATCATCTGGTCGTTCACCATCCTCGGCATGCGGCTGGCATCCTGGTAATTGGCGTTATTCTTTGAACTGTGCTCGTTTTCATCCAGCTGAAACCAGAGATAAGTAAGCGCATCGGGTGAATTGTTGTAATAAGTGATGGTCTCTGAACCGGTAAGACGCAGATTGGCCTCATCCAGTTCGCACTTGATGTCGTAATCTGCACGTTGCTGCCAGTACTTAGGGCCGGGAGCGCCGCTTGCCGTGCGGTATTCATTCGGCGTAGGCAAAATGGTCCCCAACTGCTCAAACTTATTAGCATGGTTTGAGGCGGGATTATTCTGAGAGTTCTGCGCGTTGACGAGTCCGTAGGCAAACAGTACAACGCAGCATGAGATGAGGAGCTTCTTCATGTTTCGATTTGATTTATGATGGAAAACGTTCGTTCAATAGCCATAATTAATGCAACTAAAAAAATTCCCCCGGAAACAAACAGCACATATTCACGACGAAGCACTTTAAAAATGTTCACAAACAACCAGCCTAAAAACAACGATAATACTACGATCAGGATCTGGCCGGCTTCGAGGCCAAGATTAAAACCGAGCATCTCATGTACAATATTGGTATCACTACCAAGCAATCCTTTAAGGAAATTTGAAAAGCCCAGCCCATGAATGAGCCCAAACACAAGTGCTATGATGTAAACAAGCGACATCCTGGTACGGGTTGGAGCTTCACGCCGTATCACATTAATGAGAGCTGTTATCATAATTGTTATAGCGATGAGCAACTCCGTCAGTTTCATCGGCACATTAATATAGTTCAGCACGCTTAAAGCCAGGGTTATAGAATGACCAATAGTAAAGGCTGTTATAAGAATTAGTACTTTCTTCCAGTCTTGCGGCTGGTAACGCAGACAAAGAGCAACTACAAACAATATATGATCATAGCCCTGCCAGTCTGCAATATGTTTAAAACCGATAGGAAAAAATAGCCAAAAATCCTGCATAATCAGAGCCTGCTAAAGTACGGTTTAGGAGAAATTTAAGTGTGCCGGTTCAAAATAAATCAGAGATTTGTAACAGAAAAATTTATTCCGCTAATGGCTCTTCTATTACATAAATGGTTACTGACAGGCTGGATTGCCTTGGTTCATCCTTTTTTTGTGAGTGTCACCGAGATCAACCACAATGTGAAGGATAAGACGATAGAGATCAGCTGTAAAACCTTTACAGACGATTTGGAGACTGCAATTGAAAAAGTTTCCAATCATAAGCCAGACCTCACACATCCCAAGGATGCTGCGGCGGCTGAAAAAGCGGTAGCAGATTATATTAAAAAACATCTGCAAGTGAAAGCAGACGGAAAGCTTCTGCAACTTGAATTTGTAGGGTATGAAAAGGAAAATGAGGCGATCTGGAGTTATTTCCAGGTGAGTAATGTGCCCTCTGTAAAGAAGCTGGAAGTAACTACTTCGGTTTTATTTGAAGTATCTGATAAGCAGATCAACCTGATCCATGCAACGGTGGGAGGAAACAGGAAGAGTGTGAAGCTGGATTATCCTGCGGGAAATACGACGTTTGATTATTAATGAGCTGATAAGCTGATTAAGCGTTTACTTAGAAACTCACTGTCATCCCGAACCCCGCAGCAGCGGCTCACCATAGTAACGACCGGGG
>JBAVMD010000172.1:0-4190 GCA_049689695.1 Chitinophagaceae bacterium
CTCTTATGCCGGCCTGAACAAGGCGCGTCACCTGCGGAATTTCTTTCAGCACATTGTACATAATGCTGGCATGGCTGTAAGTAAAACCCTCGTAAGATTCGCGAAGGTCGCAATGCGCGTCGATTTGCAGGATGCCGAATTCGCCATGCGTTTCTGCAATGGCTTTTAAATAACCCAGCGGAGTGCTGTGATCACCGCCGAGCAGCATCACCAGCTTGTCTTTATCAAGCAATTCCCTCGTTTGTTCGTACACCCAGTTATTGAGGAAAGTAGCGCCTTCGTTGATCTCCCTGAGCGATTTGCACATGAACTTATTATCGCCCACTATTTCGCCGTGCGAAACGTAGTCGATATACAATTCAGCTTCCTTGCGCAGGTAATCGCTTTTAAGCAGTACCTTTTTGTTCACCGGCCGCATATAGAAACCCTGCTGCCACCCGTCTTTAGTCTCGGGGTCAAACAGGTCTACCTGCAGGCTGGCTTTGAAAATGTGTTCAGCAGAACGGGCAGTGCCCGCGTTGTAGCTTACTGTTACTTCCCAGGGAACCGGCAGGATCACCAACCGGGCATCTTCTTCGGTGAATGGTAAGCCGAAGATGTTGTTGTCGGGATTGGCAACATTATCGGGATCGAACTTTGAGAGGTCTGTCATTGTTATAAGTAAAAACGGCACGCAAGTTACGGCACTGTCAGCAGAAGCAAAAATTTTGTGAACAGTTGCGTAGCCTTCTAACATTAACAGGGTGAAAGCGTTTTTGATTTACCTTTGCGGCTGATTGCTGCTCTTCTTATAAAAACCTACGAACCAATTGAAAAAGTTACACATCATTCTTCTCATTTTTATCGCAGCTTCCATTGGAGTGCTCGTAAGCTTCATGGGAGAGCTCACTACCTACGATACCGTAGCCTCCGCAACCAGGAAGGAGGGAAAATTTGTTCATCTCATCGCCAAGCTCGATAAATCAAGACCGGTTCAGTTTGACCCGGTGAAAGATCCTAATTATCTAAGCTTTACCGCCATCGATACACTTGGCCATACTACAAAGGTTGTTTACCTGAAGGGCAAGCCTACTGATTTTGAAAAGGCTGAAAGACTTGTGCTGCAAGGCTCCATGCGCAACGGGCAATTCGAATGCAAGGACATCCTTCTCAAATGCCCATCTAAGTACAAAGACGATCCGAAAGCAGCGCAGCAAAATTTAAAACAAACCTCTTACTGATCATGGATTATATCGGGGAGCAATTGTGGGCGGGCCAGCTTGGACGGCTGTTGGTACTTTTGTCGTTCGTATCGTCGATACTGGCGACCATCGCTTATTTTAAATCGGCCAATGCAAAAAATCTTGAAGATGCCGCCAGCTGGAAACAGTTCGGCAGGGTGGCATTCAGCCTCGATGTAATATCTGTATTAGGCATATTCGGCTTGTTGTTTTACATCATTTCCTCGCATCGTTTTGAATACATGTATGCCTGGACCCATTCCGAGCGTTCGCTCAACCTGAAATATTTGTTGAGTTGTATCTGGGAAGGGCAGGAGGGCAGCTTCCTGCTATGGACCTTCTGGCATGGCGTATTGGGAATAATTCTTATCCGCACTGCAAAAAAATGGGAAGCGCCGGTAATGACCGTTGTAAGCTTTGCCCAGGCCTGCCTGGCCACTATGATCATGGGGCTGTATTTTTTTGGATCGAAAGTCGGCAGCAATCCTTTTTTACTTGTAAGAGAAGTATTCCAGGGCAATCCATTGTTTCAGCGGCCTGATTACCTGAATTTTCCGCAAATGCAGGATGGACAAGGTCTGAACCAATTGCTTCAGAACTACTGGATGGTGATACATCCGCCGATCCTGTTTCTCGGTTTTGCCTCAACATTGGTTCCGTTTTCATTTGCCATAGCCGGTCTCTGGAAAAAAGATTACGGCGGCTGGACGAAGGTAGCCTTGCCCTGGACCCTGTTCTCCGCTGCTATCTTTGGCACCGGCATTATGCTGGGCGCCATCTGGGCTTATGAGTCGCTGACGTTTGGCGGTTACTGGGCATGGGACCCTGTTGAAAATGCTTCGCTGGTGCCCTGGCTGGTGCTGATCGCTGGCCTGCATACGCAGGTGATCTATAACAGTACGGGCCATTCATTGCGTGCTACTTACCTGTTCTATATCCTTACATTCCTGCTGATACTGTATTCCACTTTCCTTACACGAAGCGGGATATTGGGCGATACTTCCGTGCATGCTTTTACCGATCTGGGCATGAATATGCAGCTGATCCTGTTCATGGCCGTATTCTTTATTCCTTCGCTCTGGCTGTTTATTTCGAGGTATAAGCACATCCCGCATATTGTGAAGGAGGAAAGCTCTTATTCCCGGGAGTTCTGGATGTTCATCGGTTCGCTGGTATTGTTCCTGTCGGCCCTGTTCATCATCGTATCTACTTCTTTACCGGTCTTAAATAAAATATTCAACACCCGTTGGGCAATGGGTGAGGATGTGGAGTTTGCATACAACCGGATACAAATATTCGTGGCGATCATCCTCGGGCTCCTTACTGCCATTTCGCAATTCCTGAAATACAAGAATACGGCTAAGGGTTATTTTTTAAAGAAGATAGCGCTGCCTACGATCATTGCCCTGGCGATTACGGTTTCCATCGGTTTATTTGGTGATGTTCATTACGATAAATATGGCCTTGGCTTTCTTGCAGCAATTCATCTCGCTTTGTTTGCCGGGGTGTATTCCGTTGTGGCAAATGCGGGCTATATCTGGGCGGGCCTGAAAGGAAAACTGAGTGCGGCGGGCGCCTCTGTAGCGCATATTGGTTTTGGACTGATGCTGGTAGGCATACTCATTTCATCGGCTAAAAAAGAAGTGCTCTCCTTGAATACTACGGTAGCCTTGCCTTTCGATCCAAAATCGAAAGAAAATCCACTGGAGAATCAAACCCTTTTTAAGGGAATGCGCACGGATATGGGAAAATACTGGACCACTTTCCTGCACAGCGATTCTACCAGTGCCGATGGTAAGATGAGCTATTTCAACATCCTGTTCGAACGCAAGGATGGCAAGGAAAAATTCAACCTGTATCCTAACCTTATTAAAAACTCGAAAGGACAGGAGGGTTTCTCCAATAACCCGGATGCCAAGCATTACTGGAACCGTGATATCTTTTCTTATATCAGCTATGCGAATGATATGGATAAAGAAAAGGATACGGCTGCCTTTAAGCCGCACCTGGTGAAAGTGAAAGACACTATCCGATACTCTTCGGGCTACATGATACTTGACGAAGTAGTGCCCAATCCTAATAACGATAAATACCAGTTCACCGCGGCCGATACCTCATTGATGGCACAGATCACTGTTGTAAGCAACGACAGCATGCGTTATAAGGTAAGGCCATTGTTTTACGTGAAGGATAATCAGCTGCAGAATATCCCCGATACGGTGATCGCGCAGAATCTGGCGATTGTTATGACGGGCGTTACTGATGACCGCAAGCTGCAGATAGGCGTGAAGGAATCATCCAACATGATCCCGTTCGTGGCGTTGAAGGTGTATCAATTTCCATTTATAAGACTTGTGTGGCTGGGATCTGCATTGATGATGGTGGGGTTCATCATGAGCATCGCGCGCAGGATCAGGTTAAGCAGAATAAGGATGGAAGTTATTTAGAAAAAATTTATCACGGATTGGAAGAATAATCACGGATTGGAAGAAGGATTTAAGGATTTCACGGATTAGGATTCTTCTGAGAAGTGATAAAATATGTTTTTTCTTATCCGTGTAATCCTTAAATCCTTCTTACAATCCGTGCTTCTCTTCATCCCTTTTACGAAAGATTAACACAGCATTTCGGTTACAAAAGCTGTCCTGTTAGTATACATCAGTAATAATCTATATTTTAGTAACTGCATGCCCCGGTTAAAAACATACATCCGTCTTAGCTTACTGGTTTGTGCGGTTACAGTTACCGGCCTGGCATATTCCCAGGAAGCGCCGCCTCCGCAACCCCCAGCAATCCCCCTGCCCGAACTGGGCCCTAATGATACCATCCCTGTTCCTGCAGTAATTATTCAGAACGAATGGCTGTCGGCCAAAACCCTTGAATGGATATGGGTGCAGGCGCCGTTGCCGCCCCATCTGAAAAAGAAAAAAGCGGAATGGACAAGGCTTCGCAATGCGGTATATGTTACCT
>JBAVMD010000173.1:0-12105 GCA_049689695.1 Chitinophagaceae bacterium
CTCATAGATCTTTTTCCCTGTTGTTCTTTTTACAAGAGGCGCTGTAACAGTAGGGCTCTCGCCTGCATTGTTGTTTAATTTGTTCAGCACCTGGTTGAACCAATCGTTTGCCTCTGCTTCATAATCCGTATCGCATTTTTGCAAAGACACAATGCGTTCTCCGCCCAGCTTTTGTAGTTGATTATCTACATCTTCGCCTGCCTTGCAAAAGAGGGGATAAGCAGTGTCGCCCAATGCAAGCACTCCGAATTTTAATTTTTCCAGCCTGAACCCGTTCTGGTGAATATGATCGTAGAATTTTTTTGCGGCAGCAGGTGGTTCGCCATCGCCATGTGTGCTGAGTATGGTAAGAAAATATTCTTCTTTGGAAAGATCCGTGGAGCGGTACTGGTCGAGGCTTACCAATTTTGCATTAATGCCTTGCTGTTTTGCGCGCGCTGCAAAATCCGCAGCCAGTTTTTTCGAATGTCCTGTTTCTGTTCCGTAAGCAATGGTCATCTTGCCTGTCACGGGTTTTGCAGCAGCGACCGGCTGATCGGCTTTCCCCGACACCATGCCAGACAGGTATCCATTCATCCAGATCAGTTCTTCTTTAGTAGAAGCTCCGATCAGATCAAGAAACGTTTTTAATTTAGTTTGTACCAGCATAAGCCCTGATTAAATCGTAAATCTTCCTACGCCCTTTCCGCTATATCCTTCACCGCTATCCACTTCGCTTGTATCGGATCAAAATAATCTTCAGATTGTTCTGTATTCAGCAACCAGCGAAACTGCTCATGCAGCGCCACCACTTTTCCAATGATCACGAGCGAAGGCGATGCATAAGACCTTCCGCCAAATTTCTCTTCGTATTCATGCACACCGCAGGTATAAACATGTTGCAGGGGAGTAGTAGCCTGCTCAATAACAGCCAGCCCTTTATCAGCAGCAATATTATTAATGATTAATTTTTCAACCACACTATCGAGCGTTTCAGACGACATATAAAAAACCAGCGTATCATCCGTTTGCGATAATTCTTTCCAATACGCATCGCTTACTACATCAGCCTTGTAATATGTGAGAAATCTCGTTGCAGTGGCATATCCTCTTGCTGTTAGCGGAATGCCTGCATAAGCGGCAGCGCCAGAAGCAGCTGTTATGCCCGGAACAATTTCGTATGCAATGCTGTTTGCGGTAAGTGTTTGCAGTTCATCCAGGATGTTCGAAAAAACAGAAACATCGCCGCCTTTTAAACGCACCACCAATTTGTTCTGCAACGCATGGGTCACCAGCAATTGGTTGATGGCGGATTGAGGCGTAGAGGCTGCACGGCCACCCTGTTTACCTGCGTAAATGATCTCCGCCTTGCTGCTTACGTAGCGGTTCAATATTTCTTTGCTCACCAGCCTGTCTGTAATTACAACGTCTGCACGTTGCAGCCAGCCTGCGGCTTTAATAGTCAGCAGATCAGGATCACCCGGCCCCGCGCCGGCAATGATCACTTTGCCTGTATGTTCACGTATATGCATAGCTGTTATTGAATCATCACGGCAGCAACTGTTACATAACTCGTTTCATCAATCAGGATAGCGCCACCATTCACGCGCAAAGCTTTGTACGAATCGAATGGAATGGGCGAGCTTGTTCTGATAGTGGCGCGGATAATATCATTCAGCGAAGCAGTATCGTTGGCAGCAGATTGCTGCAGGGAGTTCACATCGAGCCTGTACTCGATGGACTTTATCATACATCTTGTTCTGCGGCTGTTTAGCTGCAGCGCATATTTGTTGCCTGTTTTCAAAGGCTTATTGTCCATCCAGGAAATAAATACTTCGAAATCCTGTCCAACAGAAGGCTGATTATCGGCATGAACGATCAGGTCACCCCGGCTTACATCCACATCATCCTGCAAATGAATCACCACGCTTTGCGGCGCAAACGCTTCTTCCACTTCTTTACCAGCTTTTTCAATAGAACTGATGGTTGTTTCAATGCCCGATGGCTGAATGACAACCTTATCTCCCTTTCGGTAAACGCCACTGATAATTTTGCCTGCATAGCCCCGGTAATCGTGCAGGTCTTCTGTTTGCGGGCGGATCACGTATTGAACGGGGAATCTTGCATGTGTGAAATTGGTATCATCCTGTACCTCTAAGCTTTCCAGTTGCTCCAATAAAACCTCGCCTTCATGCCACGCAAGATTGGATGATCTATCCACAATGTTTTCGCCGGTCAGCGCGCTGATAGGAATATAGCTTACGTCTTTCAGGTTGAGCGATTTCGCCACTTTAGCGTAATCGATCACAATGTTGTTGAATACATCCTGTGAATAATCCACCAGGTCCATTTTGTTAACGGCTACGATCACGTGTGGTATGTTCAGTAACGATGCGATAATAGAATGACGCCTTGTTTGTTCCACCACACCATTTCTTGCATCTACCAGGATGATCATAAGATCAGCGGTAGAAGCGCCCGTTACCATGTTGCGCGTATATTGAATATGGCCCGGCGCATCTGCAATAATGAACTTGCGCTTTGGGGTAGAAAAATATTTGTAGGCAACATCGATGGTAATGCCCTGTTCCCTTTCTGCACGCAAGCCATCAGTTAGCAAAGCGAGGTCGATCTCTCCGCCCTTTCTATTCCTGCTTTGCTGTTCTATGGCAAGCAGTTGATCTATCATGATGGATTTGCTGTCGTACAGCAAGCGCCCGATCAGGGTGCTTTTGCCATCGTCTACGCTGCCTGCGGTAATGAATCTTAGTAAGTCCATGTTGAAGTCATTAAGTCATTAGTCATTTGGTCATTTTGGTCATACGGGTATTAAGTAATGACTCAATGACCTACTGACCAATGACCTTGATTTAAAAATATCCATTCTTCTTCCTATCCTCCATCGCCGCTTCGGAAACCTTGTCGTCAATTCTGGTTTCACCTCTTTCACTGGTTTTGGTTGCGATGATTTCGCCAATGATATCGTCGAGTGTGCTGGCGCCGGATTCGACGGCTGCAGTACAAGTCATATCTCCTACGGTGCGGTAACGCACTTTCTTTTTTGTAACGGTGTCTGAAGGATCGATGCGAATAAAATCGGAAACGGCTACCAATTGTCCTTCATGCTCCAGCACATCACGTTCGTGTGCAAAATAGATGGATGGTAATGCGATGTTTTCGCGGCGGATGTAATTCCAGATATCGAGTTCCGTCCAGTTGCTGATAGGGAAGGCACGTACGTTCTCACCTTTATGGATCTTGCCGTTGTAAGTGTTCCATAGTTCGGGTCTTTGCAGTTTGGGATTCCACTGACCAAATTCATCACGCACGGAAAATATTCTTTCCTTCGCTCTTGCTTTTTCTTCATCGCGCCTGGCGCCGCCTATGCATGCATCAAATTGAAATTCTTCGATGGCATCCAGCAATGTGAAAGTCTGCAATGCATTGCGGCTTGCAAATTTTCCTCCGGGCTCTGTAAGCTGCCGTGCATTGATGGTGTCTTCCACCTTACGCACTATCAGTTTTTCACCAATGGAGTTTACCAACTGATCACGGAAGTCCAATGCTTCGGGAAAATTATGTCCGGTATCGATGTGCACGAGCGGGTAAGGAAATTTGCCGGGACGGAATGCCTTCAGCGACAAATGCACCAGCGTGATCGAATCTTTTCCACCACTGAACAGCAAAGCCGGCTTTTCAAATTGCCCCGCTACTTCGCGCAGTATGTGAATGGCTTCGGATTCCAGCTGATCCAGGTAATCTAACCTGTAACGACTCATAGCTTCTTTATTTAATAGTGTTCAATAGCTCAGGCTCCTGGTGTACATGCAGGCCGCACTCTTTCTTGCTGCTGTCTTCCCACCACCATCTTCCCGCGCGAAAGTCTTCGCCCGGACGAATGGCTCTTGTGCAAGGTGCGCAGCCGATGCTGATAAAGCCTTTATCGTGCAATGCATTGTAAGGAACATGATGCTCGTTGATATATTTACGCACTGCTTCGGTAGTCCAATGCAGCAGCGGATGATATTTTATAATTTGATTGGCTTCATCCCATTCAATGGGCGTAAGGTCTTGTCTTGCAGGTGAATGCTCCGCGCGAAGCCCTGTAATCCAAACCGCATTTCCTGCAAGCGCTCTTTTTAACGGCTCCACTTTGCGTATATAGCAGCAGCTCTTGCGGTTGTCAACAGATTCATAAAATGAATTGGGACCCTTAACTGCAACGAATTCTTCCAGTAATTGATGATCAGGATAAAAAGCTTTGATGTGTGTCTGGTATTGTTCGTTGGTGCTGCTCCAAACAGAATATGTTTCGGCAAAAAGACGACCGGTATCGAGTGTGAAAATGCTGATGGGAAGCTGATTTGAAACTATTGCATGCGTGATGGCCTGGTCTTCGAAACTGAAGCTGGAGGAGAAGGTAACGCGACCAGGGAAAAGTTCAGTCAGCAAATGCAATGCATCTTTGAAATCCAGGTTATTTATCCTGTCGTTTAATCCACCTATGTATGTTTGGAGTGAATGCGCCATTATCGGTTAAATATATCTTGGGAACCAAAAAATGAAAGGTAAACTGTAGACCAATTGCCATCTTAGCAACAACAACATTTGTTGCAACAACAAGAAGAAAAATTTTGTATGGCAAAAACGACGCGCATTAGAGATTTGTTCAACTCAAAACAAATATAGGAACAAATTCAAAACAGTCACCAATATTTTTTAATTCTTTCGTCACAGAATTGTATTGAAATTATAAAAAAGAATCGTTCAAAGTTGGTGAGCTATAGAGCAATAGAAGATATTTTTCAGGGGCTAATGGTTTTCATTATTTGTTTTACGGAAACCCGCATGAGGATATGCGGAACACTGTAATGGATGATGATATTTTGAAGATTTATAGCGCAGATTTTTTTGGATTTATGGATGTTGCAGATTGGCCCGTTTAGGTCTGAGAAATGCTTACGGATCAGCTACGCTGATCCAATCTGCAAAATCCATAAATCCAAAAAAATCTGTGCTTTCTTACCTCAAATATTTATGAATGTATCTATATCTAAACTCAAATACTAACAAACATTCGTATTCATATTGGTGTTGGCAAATTAGTGGTATGCTAAAAATAGAGGTCCCTCATAGAAATGAGGGACCTTAACGATTGCTTGCCATATGAAACTCTTTGCGATCAGAACGGGTATACCGCTGCTACCAGGAAGCTTCCGGCAGTTGAGGCAGGCATTCCATTTTTATCGCTGAATATTTTTTTGCTTGCATTGTCTATTCGTATTTCAGGAATAATGATCAGCGAGCTTACTTTGAAATTCGCAGAAAAAGTGGTCGCAAAAATGCTGCCACCTTCCAATGCTGAACTGAAAACTTTTAATTGATTATCGTCGCTGAAATATTCACCTCTCAGGGTAAATCCTAACCAGCTTTTGGGATCGAGGTTAAGATAAAGCGCCGATCCCCACCAGTTTTTTCCGGAAGCATTTTTAACACCATCCCAGCTTTGCACGCTTGCTACCGTTCCGTTGTAGCCAAACGAGAATTTGCTGCTTATCTTACTGGTCACAACAACATCAAACTGATTGGAGCGCGATGAATCGGGCGATTTGCCTCCTACATAATTTACGTACAGCTTGGTGTTGTCATTCACTGCAAGGCTGTATTGCGCCAGCAGGAATTTTTTATTGATGGCGCCATCCGGTGCAGCTTTAAAATCTGTTGCATTGGAAATGCCTACCATGAATCCATGCTTTCCTTTAGTGAGGTCTGCTTTAACCCCGGTATGAAAGAAAGGTCCGTTGGTAAACATGTACGACATGCTGTAGTTGCGGTTCAATTGCGGATCAACCAATTCGTATCCCACATGTGTTGCCCAACTGCCTGCGCTGAATTTTATCCAATCGGCAGGAGCGTAAGTAACATACAGTTGTTTGATGGCTGCGCTGATGCCTTCATCGTTGTAAGAAAATTCTTTTGCGCGTTTGCCGAAACCGAGATCGGCCACCATACCAACTTTGTTATTTTTATATTCCAGCTTAACAGAAGCCATGCCAAGCTCAAATGAATTGTGCGAGTTGGTGAAGCTTGTTAAATTATTCATACGTGTTTTCGCAAAGTCGTATCGATAATACACATCAGCCGATCCGGAGAAAGTAAAAAGAGGAGTTTTTTCAGGCTCATCGGCTGTGCTGATAGTTGTTTCCGAAGCCTGCAGCTGAGGAGCAGGTTTTGCTGCCAGGTCCTGTGAATTACTTCGGAGAAAGGAGAGCAAAAGGATGCCCATTGCAAAAGTTTTTTGTAACATTGCATAGATTTTTAAGTGTTAAAAGAAAGGGTACGGTTGATATAAAACTTTTACCAGAAGCTTATATCATTATGCTGTACCTTTTCTTATTGTTCTACTTCTACTTCAATAAGTGTTTCTTTTATTTTACCATTTTCGTGGATCAATAAAGTACCCTGCAGGTATTTTTCGTTGTGCTGAGTTGCGTCCAATCCAAGCACTTCATCTTCTGAGCTTACGCGAATCGGCTGAATGAAATTGATGAACTTGAATATTGCATAAGAAACAGCAAAGCTGTATACAACAACAATCGCCATTGCCTTCAATTGTGTAAGGAAGAATGCTCCATTGCCATAGAACCATCCATCATTACCGGCAGCGTTCACTGCTTTTGTCGCGAATAATCCGGTCATAAGCATGCCTACGATGCCGCCTATGCCATGACAAGGGAATACATCAAGCGTATCGTCGAGCTTTGATTTGGATTTATAATAAGCAGCCATGTTGGAGATGATGGCAGCTACCACGCCAATGAAAATACTTTGAGGAATGGCAACGAAGCCCGCTGCCGGTGTAATGGCTACCAGGCCAACTACTGCACCGATACAAAAACCAAGTACTGAAGGCTTTTTGCCGCGCAGCACGTCAAAGAACATCCACGACAAGCCTGCAGCTGCGGCTGCTGTATTGGTAGTTGCAAAAGCTGAAACTGCCAATGAAGTTGCACCTACGGCTGATCCTGCATTGAAGCCGAACCATCCAAACCAGAGCAGACCGGTGCCTATGAGCACATAAGGAATATTAGCAGGAGGAATTTCTTTATGATCAATGTGCGATTGCCTGCGTTTCAATACCAATGCTCCTGCAAGTGCGGCGCAACCGGCGGAAATATGTACAACAGTACCTCCGGCAAAATCAAGTGCGCCCATTTTAAACAGGAAGCCTTCAGGGTGCCAGGTCCAATGCGCGATGGGCGCATATACCAGCAATCCAAATAAGGCAATGAATAAGATGTAAGAAGTAAAGCGGATGCGCTCAGCCACAGCGCCAACTACAAGGCCTGGCGTTATGATGGCGAACATCAGCTGGAACATAGCGAATAATGTAAGCGGAATAGTGGGGGCCAGGCTCCACGGAGCTCCCGATGATACATCTTTAAAAAATAAGTGGGTAAGCGGGTTGCCTATGATCCCATTAATGCTTTCACCAAATGCGAGGCTATAGCCCACTGCTACCCAGAGAATGCTGATCACCCCGGCAGCTACCACGCTTTTGATCATGGTAGAGATCACGTTCTTGCGGTGAACCATGCCGCCGTAAAAAAAGGCGAGGCCGGGCGTCATTAAAAACACAAAGGCAGTAGCTACGATCATCCAGGCAATATCGGCTGTGCTGTATTTGCCTCCGTCGTCAAAATTAGGTAAGGCCGGAATAAAGAGTGCCGCGATAGCTACTACAGAAAGAACCAGGAAAGGCGCGACCTGTTTGAAGGTGAATGTACGCATAGACAGGTAGTTTTAGTTTTTAATATTAATTATAAATATAATTTGATATTATTCTACTAAAGTACGGTAAAAACACTCTTAGTTAGCCCGTAATTATCAACATAATTAAAAATTGTAATGCAAGTAGTAAATTTCATGTGAGATTTTAAAAACTAATGGGTTACCTGGGGTTTTGATTGAAAAAATTGAAAAATTATTTTTTCTGGTTTTGATAAATTTTCTATTTATTGCACACTCACTGTCATTCCGAACCCCGCAGTATGTACTCAAATTGGTAGCGGCCGGGATGAGGAATCGAGAGCAACAGAGATTCAATTCTCGATTCCTCACCCCGGCCCTTGCTATCGTGAGTTGATGCTGCGGGGGATTCGGAATGACAGTAAGTTGTCGGGGGAAAGGCATGCATCACCCTCTGGACGTCTCAAGTCCGGCAAAAAAGGGGACCCTGCGGGGTGGGGTATAAAATGAAGACCCCGGCGGGGGCATCGTAAAGGATGCTCTCGCCGGGGTTGATACAATACAGTCAGCGGGCTAACTGCAATAAACTCTGGTCCTTTCTTTCAAGAACAGAGTGGCCGCCGCCCAGGAACTCATCAACCTTTCGCGCACATTCGCGCCCTTCGCTGATGGCCCATACAACAAGCGACTGTCCGCGGCGCATATCACCCGCAGTAAATATCTTCTGTATATTGGTCTGGTAGGTTTGTTCGTTCGCCCTTACATTTCCTCTTTCATCCAGTTCTATACCCGATTGCTGCAACAATCCCTCGTGCTGGGGATGCAAAAAGCCCATGGCAAGTAATACGAGATCTGCAGGTATCTGCCGCTCGCTACCTGCAACTTCTACAAACTTTGCAGGCCTCCCATCTTCAGTGATCTTCCATTCAAGGTCAACTATCTCAAGCGCCTTAAGATTTCCGTTCTCGTCACCAACAAATGATTTTGTAGCTACTGCCCATTTTCTTTCGCATCCTTCCTCGTGAGAGCTGGATGTTTTTAAGACCATCGGATAAGTAGGCCATGGCATGAAAGCAGTTCTCGCCTGCGGCGGTTTCGGCAACAATTCAAATTGCGTAACAGATAACGCGCCTTGCCTGTTAGATGTACCCACGCAATCGCTTCCAGTATCTCCGCCTCCAATTACAATTACATGCTTACCACCGGCAAGAATATTTTCATCCAGCATATTGCTTTCAACAGAAGTTTCGGGCACCGGCTCTTTTTCTGAGATGCGCTTGTTCTGCTGCTTAAGAAAAGGCATTGCGAAATGAATTCCTTTTAATTCCCTGCCGGGAATGCCGAGGTCGCGCGGAACAGTAGAGCCACCTGCTAAAACAATAGCGTGGTATTCGCGCAACAGATCAGACATGTTTACATTCACACCTACATGGGCGTTGCACCTGAAAACAATTCCTTCATCTTCCATGAGTTTCAGCCTGCGGTCTATCACCCATTTTTCCAATTTGAAATCAGGAATACCGTAGCGCAGTAATCCGCCCGGCGCATCGTCTCTTTCAAACACCGTTACCGCATGGCCCGCAGCATTCAGTTGTGCAGCTGCAGCCAGGCCGGCAGGGCCCGAGCCAATGATGGCAACTTTCTTATGGCTGTGCATGGCAGGTTTCTTTGGTTGCACAAACCCGCTATCGAATGCGATCTCAATAATATGTTTCTCTATTTCTTCTATGGCAACAGGGGGCTGGTTAATACCCAGCACGCAGGCGGATTCACAGGGAGCCGGACAAATGCGGCCCGTGAACTCAGGGAAATTATTGGTAGACGCAAGTATGCTGTATGCTTCGCGCCAGTTTTGACGGTATACTGCATCGTTGAACTCCGGTATCACATTGCCTAACGGGCATCCATGGTGGCAGAACGGAATGCCGCAATTCATGCAGCGGGCAGACTGTTGATTCAGCTTTTCTTTACTATAGCGCTCAATGAATTCATTATAATGCTGCAACCTTTCACGAACCGGCTCTTTGCCGGGTAACTCGCGGGTGAATTCTATGAAGCCAGTTGGACTGCCCATGTTAGTTCGGGTTTAGTGTTTCGGGTTTCTAGTTCCTTGCTCGTAGCTCGCAGCTAATGACTCGTGGCTTGCAGCTTGCATCACACGTTTATAATCTTTAGGATAAACCTTGATGAAATTCTTTACCTGGTGGTCAAAATCATTCAGCACAAACCTTGCTACCATACTTTTCGTGTATACATGATGTTTATCTATCAAATCGTACAACTCACGTGCATCAGCTTCGTTCACGGGATCGAGGTCTACCATATCCTGGTTGCAGTTGTTGATAAAGTTTCCCCGCACATCATATACATATGCAATACCGCCGCTCATGCCGGCCGCAAAGTTTCTGCCTGTATCGCCCAATACCACTACGCGCCCGCCGGTCATGTATTCACAACCGTGATCGCCTACGCCTTCCACTACTGTCTGCAGGCCCGAGTTGCGTACACAGAAGCGTTCACCAGCTCTGCCGCGTATGAATGATTCTCCGGACGTTGCTCCGTAAAACGCCACATTACCAATGATGATGTTCTCTTCAGGAACATAAGAGCTGTTGGCCGGAGGATAAATGATGAGCCTTGCGCCACTCAATCCCTTGCCGAAATAATCATTAGCATCTCCTTCCAACTCCAATGTCAATCCTTTTGCGCTGAATGCGCCGAAGCTTTGACCTGCAGTGCCGTTGAATTTGAAATGAATGGTATTGTCAGGCAATCCCTGCGAACCATACCGTTTTGAAATTTCATTGGAAAGAATAGAGCCTGTACTGCGATCGGTATTTTTAATGGCGAATGATGCCTCTACTTTTTCCTGCTGCTCCAGGGCCGGCTTCGCTTTTTCAAGCAGTTTCCAGTCAAGCACATCTTCCAGCCCATGGTCCTGCTCCTCGCGTTTATATAAACCGGTATATAATGAAACTGATTCTTTATAAAGCACCGGTGTAAGATCAAGTTTGCTGTGCTTCCAATGCGTGAATGTTGTTTTTGGCGCCAGCGAATCTGCCTGCCCGATCATTTCATTCACGGTTTTAAATCCAAGCTCCGCCATGATCTCGCGCAATTCCTGCGTAATGAATTTAAAAAAATTGATCACGTGCTCGGCTGCGCCCGAAAAGCGTTTGCGTAGATCAGGATCCTGCGTGGCCACTCCAACAGGACATGTATTGAGATGGCATTTACGCATAAGTATGCAACCTTCCACAACAAGCGCCGCGGTAGCGATGCCCCATTCTTCTGCACCAAGCAAAGCAGCAATGGCAATATCTCTTCCGGTTCTCATTTGTCCGTCTGCCTGTACGATCACGCGGCTGCGAAGCCTGTTGCGCACGAGTGTCTGGTGTGTTTCTGCAAGTCCCAGTTCCCAGGGCAATCCTGCATGTTTGATAGAGCTTACAGGAGATGCGCCCGTACCGCCATCATGTCCTGCAATTAAAATAACATCGGCCTTTGCTTTTGCAACGCCTGCTGCAATGGTGCCCACACCGGCTTTAGAAACCAGCTTCACGCTGATGCGTGCTGCACGGTTTGCATTCTTAAGATCGAATATCAATTGCGCCAGGTCTTCTATCGAATAAATATCATGATGCGGTGGAGGCGATATCAGGCCCACACCCGGTGTTGAATGTCTTATCCTGCCGATCCAGTCATCTACTTTATGTCCCGGCAATTGCCCGCCTTCACCCGGCTTGGCGCCCTGTGCCATTTTTATCTGCAGTTCATCTGCTTCTGTAAGATAAAGACTGGTAACGCCAAAGCGTGCAGATGCAACCTGCTTGATGGCGGAACGCATGGAATCGCCATTGGGCAAAGGCTTGTAACGCGCTTCATCTTCACCGCCTTCGCCGGTATTGCTTTTTCCGCCAAGACGGTTCATGGCAATCGCAAGCGTTGAATGCGCTTCCCAGGAGATGGAGCCGAACGACATGGCCCCGGTAGCAAAACGCTTATAAATATTTTCTGCAGGTTCTACTTCATCTATCGAAATAGAAGGACGGTTATGATTGAACTGCAACAGGCTGCGCAAAGTGCATGCTTTTTCTTCCTGCGCATTGATGAGCGATGAATATTTTTTGAAAGTGGAATAATCGTTCATACGCGTGGCATTCTGCAAAAGATGAATGGTCTGCGGATTGAACAAATGAAACTCGCCTTTGCGTTTCCATTGATACACGCCGCCTACAGGCAAGCGGTCTACTGCAAGATCTTTTTTGCTGAAGGCAAAGAAATGTTTTGCGAGTGTTTCCTTCGCGATCTCATCAAGACTTAATCCTCCAATTCTTGACACGGTTCCTGCGAAATATTTATCCACTACATCTGAGC
>JBAVMD010000174.1:0-2100 GCA_049689695.1 Chitinophagaceae bacterium
CAATATCGCTCAGGCATAACAACCATATTAGACGTACCAATTTCCGTCTCTCATTTCAGGACGTTTACACTTGCTGCGGCCCAGTCAGAATTAAAGGAAGGGCTTGAAGGCCTGCTGGGGAAAAAAATTAATGCAACTGATAATATACAGGCAGGGACAATTGTAATCGGTACGCCGCAATCATCCCGTCTTATTGCATCGCTTCCATTAAAAGAACAACTTGCCGCGGCTGGAGACGAAGGTTTTGTATTGCTGGCAACTACGGTACAATCTAAAAAAGTATTTGTAATTGCGGCTAATAAACAAACAGGTGTATTATACGGCTGCTTTCATTTTCTGCGGTTGCTGCAAACGCATCAGAATATTCAACAACTCTCCTATACCAGTGCGCCTAAGATAAAACTGCGCATACTGAATCACTGGGACAATCTGAACCGGCATGTAGAACGCGGTTATGCAGGCATATCCATCTGGGACTGGCACAAGCTGCCAGATTATTTTGATTCGCGTTATGTGGACTATGCAAGGGCAAACGCATCCATCGGCATTAACGGCACCGTGCTTACCAACGTAAATGCCAATGCGCTTGTGCTTACTGATCAATACCTCGAAAAAGTAAAAGCGCTGGCCGATGTATTTCGTATTTACGGGATAACGGTTTATCTCACTGCCAGGTTCAGTGCGCCGGTAGAGATAGGCGGATTAAAAACAGCTGATCCATTAGATCCAGCGGTGCAGCAATGGTGGAAACAAAAAGCAGCAGATATTTATGCGATGATCCCTGACTTCGGGGGCTTTCTTGTAAAAGCAAATTCCGAAGGGCAGCCCGGTCCGCAGAACTATGGAAGAACCCATGCCGATGGCGCCAACATGCTTGCGGAAGCATTGGCGCCATTCGGTGGTATTGTTATGTGGCGCGCATTTGTTTACAGCAATGAAACGCCTGAAGATCGTTTTAAGCAGGCTTATAATGAATTCAAACCGCTGGATGGAAAATTCAAGAGTAATGTGCTGGTGCAGGTGAAGAACGGGCCCATCGATTTTCAGCCAAGAGAACCTGTATCTCCTTTGTTTGGCGCCATGCCTAAAACACCTTTGATGATGGAGTTCCAGATAACACAGGAATACCTGGGGCAGGCAACCAATCTTGTTTATGAAGCGCCACTGTTTAAAGAAACGCTGGAGTCAGATACTTACGCCAATGGAAGAGGTTCAACAGTTGCAAAAATAATAGATGGTTCATCGCATGGGTATGCAGCTACAGGCATAGCTGGTGTTTCAAATATTGGCAATGAAATAAACTGGACAGGCCATTTGTTCGGGCAGGCCAACTGGTATGCTTTCGGCAGGCTGGCATGGGACTATAGCATGAGCTCCGAAGCAATTGCCGATGAATGGACGAGGCAAACTTTCAGCAATCATAAATCGGCAATAAATACGATCTCTAAAATAATGATGGCTTCAAGAGAAGCTGTTGTTAATTATATGACGCCGCTGGGCCTGCACCACATCATGGGTACGGGGCATCATTACGGTCCTGCGCCCTGGGTAAGCAATGTGGGAAGAGCGGATTGGAACCCGGTATATTATCACCGCGCAGATTCCGCCGGCCTTGGCTTTGACAGAACATCCAAAGGCAGCAACGCACTTGCACAATACACGCCCGAAGCAAGAAAAATATTTGAGAATATGCAAACCTGCCCGGATGACTACCTGCTCTGGTTTCATCATGTGCCATGGACCTTTAAAATGAGATCGGGAAGAACGCTCTGGGAAGAATTGTGCTTTAAGTACAATGCAGGTGTTGATACCGTGCGCTGGATGCAAAAGCAATGGAGCAGCATGGAAAAAATGGTGGACAGGGAAAGGTTTGCACATGTAAAAATGCTTTTGGAGACGCAGGAAAAAGAAGCTGTTTGGTGGCGCAATGCATGCCTGCTGTATTTTCAAACGTTCTCAAAAATGCCCATACCTGCCAATTATGAAAAGCCAGACAAAACCCTTGAATATTATAAGAGCTTAAGGTTTCCTTATGCACCCGGAAATGGATAATCCGGTAAGAAATAAATCAATACAAAACGAACTAAAATATGCCGGATC
>JBAVMD010000175.1:0-2194 GCA_049689695.1 Chitinophagaceae bacterium
GAAGATAAGGACGGGCATCCTGTATACCTTGCCCAGAGCGAATGGTTCCTCAATACAGAGCGTACAAATAATCCGGGGATAGAGTTTCATTTTACTTCGGAGATTCATAAGGAAGCAGTTTAGATATTATTATCTTTATCCATAAACTTAATCATGATTCAGCAGATTGACATATCCAATTTCCGCTCTATCAAGAAGCAGTCAATTTCGCTGAAAAAAATTAATGTCTTGTACGGGCCCAACGGCTCAGGGAAGTCCTCTGTAATGTATGCTCCCTATGTTTTTAGGAATTTTTGCCGGAATCCGAACCAACGATTAGATAGTCTTTTTAATTTGGGATTTATTAACTTAGGAGGTTTTGACAATGTCAAAGGGCCTTCAGCCAATACAATTGAAATATCAATAGTTAAGAGTTTAGAGAATCAATTAAAGAATCAACACCAATCAACAAGTTATGATTTTACATATCGGCTTGAGTTGTCAGATGGTCTAAGTTCAGGTCTTGATTTCAGTTATGGAGTTAATTCGGTTAATCAATTTGTTCCTATTGATCTGCCATATACATTAACGGAAAGGTCTGAATTTGAATATTTGGGATCGAGACTTTTGTGGAACGGCCTAACATTTGAAAAATTTGATAATGGTCCCAAATCTGTCTATCTGCAACGTGCCTTTAATGGTGTTTTTGAAGAAGTGAATAATATAGAGCTTATATCAGTAAGACGTGGTTTTTTCAATCCCATTTTTTCCACAGAGCAGCCCAACGAAGAGTCGCAATTTGCTTTAAACATAAGAAATCAAGAAAAAGATTTTGAATCAAAAATTGATTACTATTTCCGTAAAATATTTGATAAAACTTTTCGGTTTGTAGCCATACCAGGCAGTACTTCTTTTTATTTAAAGACACAAAATTCAAAAGGAGTTACAACGGACTTGGTTAATGAAGGCTTTGGCGTTAATCAGACAATTTACATGCTGATAAACTTATTAAAGAAAAGTACTTAACTGGCATTCATTGAAGAGCCTGAAATTCACTTGCATCCATCAGCTCAAAATGCATTAATGGATGTTTTTGTTGATATCGTAAAAAATGAGAGTAAGCAAATATTCATCTCAACCCACAGTGAAAATGTCGTTACCAGCTTATTGACTAAAATCTCAAAAAATGAGTTGGATGTAAACGACGTGCAATTTTACCTGGCGAGCAAAGAGAATGATGAAACGAAAATTATCCCGCAAACTGTAAATTCTAAAGGTCAGATTGAAGGAGGTTTATTATCTTTCATGCAAACTGAGTTGGAGAATTTGCGTACGATATTAGGGTTATAATGATTGAAAAAAAGCAATTTACGATAGATGAATGGTTCTACCATTGGTTAGCAGATGAAACAAAGTACTTACAGGCAGCAAAACTTTTATTGAAGATTTTAGATATCTGTGACAAAATCGTTCTTCAAAAAAGCACTCCACTTGCCCGGAAGTTCTATCAATTAGACGTTGAATCTGGTAAATACCCTCCCCAACAACGCGAAGTTATCCGGATAATCAAATCGCAATTTCTCTCAAATTCTTTGAAGATTCATTGGATTGATGAAGTTGATGATTTAAGTGAAGGTATTGAACTAATTCTACCTAGAAAAGATGTGTACTTAGTGAAAATGTGTCTTAAAACTGAAGATAAAATTTTAGTTACTACTGATCAAGGGCTTTATGACAGCTTAATTCAATGTAAACCCGAGTTGAATATTACCCCCATTTTTGCTGAGCAATTCATTGAAAACTATCTTAGTTCATAAGTATTAGGAGAATGATAAAAAACATACAGCCACTATCATTCCTGAACCCCCGCGTCAGCAACTATCATAGCCAAAAAGCGGGGTGAGAAATCTGCATTAAACGCTGCTTCATCCATCTAACACAAAAAACCGGCTTTTTCCACCCTCACCTGCGGTTTTTTCCCTATTTCCCTTTAATGATTTTTGATACTGCTATATAGTGCTATAAAATCAAAACTGCGTCAATGTTTAATACGCATAAGCATGATGTTTCGATTTCTTACGCTGATGAAGATATTGCGGTAGCAAGGCAAATCCGGGCATCGTTAAAAGCAAGAAATATCCGCTGTTATTTCTATGATAATAAAACTAAGCCAAACGATGAAAGGGCAAGAAACTGGGGAAGGCATGTCTATGAT
>JBAVMD010000176.1:0-5288 GCA_049689695.1 Chitinophagaceae bacterium
GTTGTAACCTGGGTAAATAAAAATATTGGTTCAACCATCACACAGGGTGAATCACTGGCGCGCATAGCCGACCTCGGAAGTTTCAAGGTCAAAGCAAACATTGCAGATACTTACCTTGACCAGGTAAAGCCGCAGATGCCGGTGATGATCAAGATAAATGATTCAACCCTCAGCGGCGCTGTTTCCGGCATCAATCCTTCAGTTCAGAATGGCATTTTATCATTTGATGTTTCAATCGATCAGAAAAATAGTTCGCTGCTGCGGCCCAACATGAAAGTGGAAGTATTTCTTGTTACATCAACGCAGAACAATGTTATGCGGGTAAAGAATGGCCCTGCCTTTAAAGGCGGGGTTACGCAGGATGTTTTTGTGCTGGTAAATAACAAGGCTGTCAGGAAAACAGTAAATATCGGGTTGAGCAATTTTGATTATGTGCAGCTCAAAGACCAGGTAAAGCCAGGTGATGTGGTGATCATCTCAGATATGAAGCAATTCAAAGATGTTCAGCAGATCGAAGTAAAAAATTAAGTAAAAGTGAAACTTAAAATTATTCTTGCATTATTGTCATTCGTAAGCTGCCTGCATGTAACAGCACAGCAGGCGGATACAATGAAGCTTACCCTGCAACAGGTTGTAGAAATGGCCAAGGCAAACTCAATTGCTTCCAAACAGGCTACAACAGTAAAAGAAACAAAGTATTGGGAATGGAGAACATATAACTCCAATTACAAACCTCAACTGTCATTAGGCGGAAATCTTCCGGGGTATAGCAAAACTTACAGGGAAGTTATACAACCCAATGGAACAATAGAATTTCAACCCGTACGCTATAACAACTCTGCTTTGAACCTTGCGCTTAGCCAAAGCATAGCTAAAACCGGCGGAACTGTTTTTGGCACCACGCAAATGCAGCGGTTTGATGATTTTGACAGAAGCGCCATCTTATACAATGGTGTGCCTTATGCCATCGGATACAGTCAGCCGCTGTGGCGGTATAACCCTTTAAAATGGGACAAGAAAGTAGAGCCGCTTAAATACAACGAGAGCAAGCAAACGTACATCGAATCCCTCGAGCAGATTTCTATATTAGCAAGTAATTATTTTTTCGATCTTTTAATTGCACAGGTTAACTACCAGATTGCTGAAACAAACTTGTCTAACACGCAGAACATTTTGCGCATTGCCAATGAAAAATTTGAAATGGGCAAAATATCAAGGAACGAAATACTGCAGCTGAACCTTGAGCAGCTGAAAGCGCAAAAGGCAGTTGGTAGAGCGAGGCGCGATATGGAAATTTCTACCTTGAATCTTCGCGCGTACATTGGCTTGCAAAGCACCGATAAGATTGCCTTGTCACTGCCGGACGCTGTTATCAACATGTCTGTTGATACTGCAAAAATTATAGCAGAAGCCTACGAGAACAGGTCTGCGGCAATAGGCTTCATCCGCCGCATCATGGAAGCAAAGCGCGATGTTGCCAGGGCAAAAGGCGATAATGGCCTGAATGCAACTTTAACTGCCCGCGTAGGTTTTTCAAAGAGCGCCCGTAGCATATCAAAGGTTTATCAGTCGCCCATTAATCAACAGGTATTTCAACTTGAGTTTGATATCCCCATCCTAGATTGGGGTAGGTCTAAATCAAGGACCAAAACAGCGGAAGCTATTCAACAGTTTACAGAATATTCTGTTGAGCAGGACAAGCAAAATTTTATACAGGAAATTTATACACAGGTTACTTTGTTTGATATGATGAAGGACCAACTGGTGTTAACCGCAAAGGCCGATAGCATTGCCTCAGAAAAATACCTGATAGCAAAAGAAAGGTATGTGCTTGGCAACTTAAGCATCACTGATCTCAGCATCGCTTTCCAGGAAAATGACCAGGCTAAGCAGGATTATGTTTTTGCGCTGAGAGATTTCTGGGGCGCTTACTACCAGCTTCGTTATCTCTCGTTATATGATTTTGAAAAGAAACAGAAAATAACTTATCAATAAAAATCTTAATCGCTCATTATGAGAACTACTCAAATGAAAAGTGCAATGTCTTCAAACGAATTGAACGTTCAGGAACAACCCATGATAGCGTTGCAAAACATCAATAAGGTTTACCGTACTGATACAGTTGAAACCTTAGCCATCAACGATATAAGCCTCAACGTGAATAAAGGAGAGTTTTTGTCTATAATGGGTCCCTCCGGTTGCGGAAAGAGTACGCTACTCAACATTATAGGTCTGCTGGATAAACCTACCAAAGGCAATATCCGTATCAACGGACAATCTGCCGAAAGGCTTTCCGATAAGCAGCTGGCACATTTCAGGAATCAAAAACTTGGTTTCATTTTCCAAAGCTATCACCTCATTAATGATCTGAGGGTTTCGGATAATGTTCAGTTGCCGCTGCTGTACCGAACTTCTACTGGTAAAGAAAGGGTGAAGCTTGCTTCGGAAGCCCTGGAGAAAGTGGGCTTGAGCAACAGGATGAAACATTTTCCAACACAGCTTTCCGGAGGGCAAAAGCAACGTGTAGCTATTGCGCGGGCAATTGTTGGCCAGCCTGAAGTCATATTGGCGGATGAGCCAACAGGTAACCTGGACAGCGCCATGGGAAACGAGATCATGGATATTCTTTTAGAATTGAACAGGAGAGATGGAACAACCATCATCATGGTTACACACGACGAAAACATGGCCAAAAAAACGCATCGTTTGGTGCGGTTGTTTGATGGAAGCCAGGTAATGTAAAATGATTAATTCTTAATTGAAAAAGATGCTTAAAAATTATTTTAAAATAGCCATTGCGGTGCTTAAAAGAAGAAAGTTCTTCACTTTCATAAGCCTGTTTGGTATAAGCTTTACGCTGACCATTCTCATTATTGTTGCAGCGTTTTTTGACCACCTGTTCAGTTCGGGTTATCCTGACAACAAGCGTGATCGCTCTTTATACATCAATACGGTTGTTCTGCAGAATGAACAGGATTGGAACATTACGAGCCCGCCCAGCTATTATTTCCTGGATCATTATGTATCTAAATTGAAAACGCCTTCGAAGATCGCTATCTCTTCCACTCCCAGGAGCACCTATACCTATGTAAATAATAAAAAGCTTTCACTCAGTTACAAATACACCAATGATCAATACTGGGATGTGCTGGACTATGAATTTGTAGAAGGCAAATCCTATAACAAGCAACAGATCGACAATGGCGAACGCGTGGCGGTAATTTCCGAGGAAGCCAGGGATAAATATTTTGGTAAGGGTGAGCAGGTTACCGGTAAATACATGGAAGCTGATAATATTCAATACCGCGTGATAGGGGTAGTGAAGGATGTTCCCACCACAATGGCGCACGTGTATGCGGAAATGTATCTGCCTTACACAGTTTCGAAAGTGAATGTTGCTGCAGACAGATCGTTGACGGGAAATTTCACTGCCATTCTTCTTGCTGATTCGAAAAACGATGTGGAGAACATGCGCGAAGAATACCAGCAAATGGCTGCAAAAGTTCCACTGCCGGATAAGGAATACAACAAGATGTACACGTTTGCAGATAGTTATTGGGTTGGCTTTGTACGCAACATATTCGGGCAGGGTGCAGATTCCGGGCTTGGAATGTTTTACACGATAATATCTATCATGATTTTTTTGTTCTTGCTTTTGCCCACGCTCAACCTGGTGAACATTAACATCAGCCGCATTATGGAAAGGTCTTCTGAGATCGGCGTGCGCAAAGCTTTTGGCGCTTCATCACAAACACTGGTGCTTCAGTTCATTGTTGAAAATATCATTCTTACACTTTTAGGCGGATTGATTGGGCTTGCTATTTCCATGATATTCATCATCATTTTTAATAACAGTGAAATGATCCCTAATGCACAGCTTGGCATTAACCCGGGCGTGCTGTTTTATACAGTGTTGACTTGTTTGATATTCGGATTTGTGTCGGGCGTTTATCCTGCCTGGCGTATGTCGCGTATGCAGGTGGTAAATGCCTTAAAAGCTGCGTGACATTAAGACATTCATCAAACATTGATTATTCATTATTTATTATTGATTATATGCTAAAACATCTTTTCAGGCTGATCTGGAATAAAAAGAAGCAGAATTTTTTATTGATGCTGGAGATATTCGTTGCTTTTATTGGCCTGTTTGCCGGGTTCACTTTCATTCTTTACCCATATAATAATTATAAGTTGCCGGCAGGACTGGAGACTGAAAACGTATGGGCCGTTAATTTCAGTAAGGCAACGGACATTAAAAACCTCGATTCATTACAGATGTTCCGCGAATCCGTTAAAAAGTCTATAATGTCTATGAACGGGGTGGAAGATGTTACGTTTAGCAGCGTGAATTTTCCATTTTCGGGTAACGGGTTCAATGCCGCAATAAAGTATAATGGAGCTGAAACCTGGGCTAATTTCTATACAGTTGAAGATAACTATGCGAAAATATTGGGCATGAAGATGCTGGAGGGGAGATGGTTTTCCGGTGATGATAAAGTGGCAAAAGACAAGCCTGCCGTTATTACTGAGAAATTAAAAAAGGAAATGTTTGGCGAAGGAGACGCGGTAGGCAAGATGGTTGAAGCAGAAGCTTCCGGTGAAAGATTGAAAATAGTAGGCGTGATGGCAGATTTTAAAGACGAAAGCGACAATGAGGTGCCGAGGGCGACATTGCTCCGGAGAATGGATACGGCTGACATGCGTCATGCTTATTCGATCCTGTTAAAAGTAAAGCCAGGTGCGGATGCGGCATTGGAGAGCCGTATGCATAAAATGTTATCCAATACAATGAAGAATTCGGAGGTAGAGATCGAGCATTTAACGGATATAAGGGCCGCCAGAAATAAGGCGATGCGTGTTCCCTTTATGATCTTTGTTATTATTGCCGGCTTCCTCATCATTAATGTAGCGCTCGGTATATTCGGGGTGCTTTGGTACAATATCAATAAGCGAAAAGGAGAGATCGGTCTTCGGCGGGCTGTAGGGGCCAGTGGAAAGGCCATCTCGTGGCAGCTGGTGGCGGAAGCTATTTTACTCACTACTTTATCTTTGATATTGGGATTCTTTTTTGCAGTTCAGTTTCCATTGTTGAAAGTGTTTGCTCTCCCGGTTGAAAATTATGTTACCGCAATGATCTATTCTATCCTGTTCATTTATGCGCTGGTAATTGTGTGTGCTTTATATCCGGGCAAGCAGGCCGCGGCCATTTATCCTGCAATAGCTTTGCATGAGGACTAATAATCTTAAATTGAAGGGCGTTTAGTATATGGTATTAATTATTGATGATG
>JBAVMD010000177.1:0-11421 GCA_049689695.1 Chitinophagaceae bacterium
GATGCATTACCTGCGTTCGAAAGACCTTGGATTTAATAAAGAACAACAGATCATTATTCCATTGCGCAGCACAGCGGCTAAAAATGCGTTCACCGCTTTGGAAGCAGAGCTGGGCCGCAATTCGCAGATCGCTTCAACCGGTGGCTCGCTTTATTATCCGGGCATTTTCAATCCCAGTGATATGCCTATGTATAAAGAAGGGCAAAGCATGAATGAAGGCAGGCGTGTGTTCATGAATTGGGTTGACGATAGCTTCTTGCAAACACTCGGCATCAAGACCGTGAAAGGAAGATTATTCTCAAAAGAATTTCCTTCTGATACGAGCTTCAGAATAATCCTCAATGAGGCCGGTGTGAAAGACCTGGGCTTTGCTTCAGCAGATGATGCGCTTGGAAAGTTTGCATTGGTTGACTGGCAGGGACAAACCTATCGCTACGAGATCATTGGCATTGCAAAAGATTTTCATTTCCAGGATCTGCATCAGCCTATTGAACCCTACGGCTTCCAGCTTAACAATGTTCAGCAATTCAATTATATGGTGGCTCAGGCGAAGACAGGCGATATGCAAAGCACTTTAAAGTCGATAGAAGCTGTCTGGCATAAACTGAATCCGAACGAACCTTTTGATTACAGCTTTCTCGACCAGGATTTTCAAAAGAATTATTCAGCTGAGAACAGGCTTGCATCTATAGTAAGTTATTTCACCATTATCGCGATACTCATTTCCTGCCTGGGCTTGTTTGGACTGGCTGCATTCAGTGCAGAACAGCGCACCAAGGAAATCGGTGTCCGCAAAGTGCTGGGCGCAAGCATTCCCAATATCATCACATTGTTGTCCAAGGATTTTTTAAAGCTGGTTGCTATTTCAGTGGTGATCGCTTCGCCGGTTGCCTGGTTTGTGATGAACAAGTGGCTGCAGGATTTCGCGTATCGTGTAAATATCAGTTGGACTGTATTTGCAGTTACTACGGCCACGGCACTTTGTATCGCATTGCTCACAATCGGTTTCCAGGCAATGCGGGCAGCGTTGGGGAATCCGGTGAAGAGTTTGAGAACGGAATAAAAAAAATAATATGTTCAAAAATTACCTCCTCGTTGCGTTCAGGAACCTGAGAAGGAACAAAGTGTTCTCCTTCATCAATATACTGGGACTTGCACTGGGCATGGGTTGCAGCCTGCTGATCATGCTTTGGGTACAGGATGAAAAAGCTGTTGATGCATTTCATGCAAACAAGGAGAACCTGTATAGTGTATATGAACGGCAGTATTTTGATGGTAAGGTATCGGCGTTTCACCAGTCTCCCGGTATATTGTACGAAGAAATGAAGAAGGTATTGCCTGAAGTAAAGTATGCTGCCCCTTTTGCGTGGAATGATCTGAATACTTTTCGTGCAGGGAATAAGATCATGAAAGAAGAAGGCAATTACTCCGCCAATGATTTTTTTCAGATGTTCAACTACCCATTACTGGAAGGGAATGCAGCAACAGCGTTGAACTCGCCATTGAGCATTGCTGTTTCACGCAAAATGGCAAAAGATTTTTTTGGAAGTCCTTCTGCCGCGATAGGTAAAACCATTCGCTACCAGGACCGGAAGGATTTAAAAATAACAGCCGTATTCGAGGACTTGCCCGTTCATGCATCAAAGAAGTTCGACTATGTTCTTAATTGGGAAACTTTTCTCGAGAACAATGACTGGGCAAAAGACTGGACCAATAATGGCCCCCGTACTTATTTGCAGCTGCATACGCAGTCTGATGCTGCGGCGTTTGAAAAAAAGTTCACACGATTTCTCGATAACTATAACAAGGAGCAGGATGCCAATTTCAGGATAGAGTTGGGTATTCAAAGGTTTGATGAAATGTACCTGCATTCCAATTTCCTGGATGGAAAACCCAGCGGCGGCCGCATTCAGTATGTAAAGCTGTTCAGCCTTGTGGCCATCTTCATTCTTATAATCGCGTCTATCAATTTCATGAACCTGAGCACTGCACGCTCGGTTAAACGTGCAAAAGAGATCGGTGTGCGTAAAGTAGTGGGCGCCATGAAGCGTACGCTCGTAGCACAATTTATAGGCGAAGCATTGCTGCTGGTATTCTTTTCAGCATTGCTTTCTCTGTTACTTGTTTCCTTATTGCTGCCCGTGTTCAACCAGCTCACAGGCAAACAGATCGCACTGCCGATAAACAATGGTGTTTTCTGGATTGGCCTGCTGGCGCTTACGCTGATCACAGGTTTTGTTTCAGGCAGCTATCCCGCGCTTTTTCTTTCGTCTTTTAATCCCATTACCGTTTTGAAAGGCACATTGAAATTTACACCTCGAGCTGCCTTCATGAGAAGAGGCCTGGTAGTATTTCAATTTGTTCTTTCGATAGTGCTTATCATTGGAACAATTGTGGTATCACGACAGGTTCAGTATGTGCAATCCACCAACCTTGGGTACGACAGGGAAAATTTTCTGTACATACCTATGGAAGGCGAGCTTACCACCAAATACAGTGTGTTCAAACAGGAAGCGTTGAAGATGCCCGGCATTCAACTGGTAACGCGCATTTCGCAAACACCCACACAAATACAAAACGGCACAGGTGGTGTTGAATGGGAAGGCAAAGACCCTAATTCAAAACCGCAGTTCACGCAGGCGGCCGTTGGGTATGATTTTGTGAAAACCATGAAACTCAAAATGCTGGAGGGCCGTGATTTTTCAAAAGATCTCGCGTCTGATTCTTTTGGATATATATTGAATGAATCTGCAGTAAAAAAAATGGGCCTTAAAGATCCCGTAGGCAAGCCGCTTACTTTCTGGCAGAGAAAGGGAACCATCATTGGTGTAGTGAAAGATTTTCATTTCAATTCTTTGCACCAGCCTATCATGCCGCTTATTATGCACAACGGCGAACGCAATGACTATGGCAATATCCTGGTGAGAACACAGCCCGGACAAACGAAAACAGCGCTTGCAAGTCTCGGGAAATTGTATAAGCAGTTGAACCCCCAATTTCCTTTTACATATCAATTTTCTGATGAAGAATACAGCAAACTATATAAGAGTGAGCAGGTAGTGAGTAAGCTGTCTACCTACTTTGCATTCCTTGCTATTTTCATTTCATGCCTCGGTGTACTTGGACTGGCCATTTTTACGGCTGAGCAAAGAACAAAAGAGATCGGCATCAGGAAAGTACTGGGTGCAAGCGTGCAAGGGATTGTGATGCTGTTGTCGAAAGATTTTCTGAAACTGGTAATGATCGCATTGGTGATTGCATCGCCACTGGCCTGGTATTTCATGAATAGCTGGCTGCAGGATTACGCCTACCGTGTTAATATCAGTTGGTGGATTTTTATTGCAGCCGGGCTGCTTGCAGTTTTAATAACGCTTGTCACCATCGGTTTTCAGGCTATTAAGGCGGCGGTGGCTAATCCGGTGAAGAGCCTTAGAACAGAATAAACTAACTAAAAAGCAACTATGTTACGCAACTACCTAAAAGTCGCTCTCCGCTACCTGATGCGGCACAAAGAGTACACTGCCATCAATATTCTTGGTTTGGCGGTTGGCATTACATGCTGCGTTTTGATCATGCTGTTTGTGCGGTCTGAGTTGAGCTATGATAAATTTCACGGCAAATCAGACAGGCTGTATCGCATGTGGCAGCATGAAGTATACCAGGGTGAAGATCTTATCAGCAGCTCTACTCCTTTGCCCATGCCCCAGGCCCTGCAGTCGAGCTTTGCTGAAATAGAGGGCACGTGCAGGGTTTATGCTTTTACACCGATCGTTAAAGTAGAACAGCAATCGTTCAGCGAATCGATACGAATGGTAGATTCCACCTTTTTCAGGTTGTTCGATTTTAAGCTGTTGCAGGGAGATCGCAGTAATCCTTTTCCTACCACCAATTCGATGGTAATAACTCCTGAGCTTGCAAAAAAATATTTCGGCAAGGCCGATCCTATGGGCAAAAGCATCGAAATGCAGCTTGGAAATGAAATGCAATTGTTCACCGTAACAGGTGTAGCAGAAGCATCACCTGAAGCATCCAGCATTAAGTATAATTTATTAATACCTTTTTCAAACAGCCGTTATTTATTCAGCGCTAACGCACACAGGAGCTGGTTCAATGTATTTGGTGAAACTTATGTATTGCTTAAAGAAAATGTGAAGCCGGCGGAGCTTCAAAAAAAGTTCCCGGCCATGATGAAACAGCAGCTTGCAGAAGATTATACGGAGAATGGATTCCGTATTTTTCTGCAGCCCATCAGTGATATTCACCTGAACAATACAATTCCCGCAGGCATCGAGCCTATCAGCAACCCTAAATATTCTTATATCCTTGCAACTATAGGCATTCTTATATTGCTGGTGGCATGCATCAATTTTATTACGCTGTCTATAGGCCGTTCCACTACCAGGGCTATGGAAGTGGGTGTTCGGAAAACTTTGGGGGCTGCAAGGCAGCAGCTCATCCGCCAGTTCTGGGGTGAAGCATTTCTTGTGACCGTGATAGCTGTGGTGCTGGGTCTTGCCTTGTCTGCGATTCTTATAAAGCCGTTCAACCAATTGATCATCCGTGAACTTTCACTTCAGTTTGATATCGGCTTTGTATTATTCTGCCTGTTAATGGTGTCTGTGATTGCATTGATAGCAGGTGTGTACCCCGCTTTTGTATTGTCAAAATTCAATCCGGTTGAAGTGCTGAAGGGCAAGCTGAAGATCAAAAACAACAAAGGCTGGCTACGGCAAAGCCTGATAGTAGGACAATTCATCGCATCTATCGGTATGATCATTTGCACGATCGTGATCGGCGAACAAATGAAATACCTGCGAAGCAAAGATCTGGGCTACAATAAAGAACAGGTAGTGGTGGTATATACTAATAAACCCAGAAGAGAAGGATTTCCGCTGGGAGAATTATACCGCAATGAATTGCTCAAGCACTCTCAGGTGGCCGAGGCAACCGTATCATTATACAGCTTTGCAGAAACGCCCTGGGTGCAATTAGGGTTCACAAATGAAAAAAAGGTATACCAGGATTTTCAATACAATTCAGTCGACGAGTATTTTATCGATGTAATGAAAATAAATGTGATCCGTGGCCGTGGATTCGATGCAAAAATACCTGCTGACGCTACCAGCTCTGCCGTGGTGAATGAGGCTTTCGTAAAAGAGTTTGGACTTGGTGATGCTGTAGGGAAAAAACTTCCCGGCAGGTTCGATCAGCAGATCATCGGTGTTGTTAAAGATTTCAATTTTGAATCACTTCATACACCCGTGCGGCCCTTGCTGCTGACTGTAAAATCAGATTCAATTACCCGGCGGAGTGAGAACATAAATACTTCGTCCCCATTTCAACCGCGGATATCCGTGAGGTTAAAACCTGGAAATCTTGCCGCAAACATCGACGTGCTGAAGCAGGCATGGAAAAAAATAATGCCTGCACAGGATTTCGAATACCAGTTCTTAGACGACCGCATTGCATCTCAATACAGGGAGGAACAACGCACCAGCACCATAGTAAAGCTGGCGTCTGCGCTTTCGATCTTTATCGCGTGCATGGGATTGTTCGGACTGGCAACACTTACTGTTGTAAGGCGCACAAAAGAAATTGGCATCAGGAAAGTTTTAGGAGCAAGTATTCCTGCCATTGCAGCTTTGCTGTCGAAAGATTTCCTTAGACTGGTGATCGTTGCTGCCCTGATAGCATTTCCCATTGCATGGTGGGCTATGAATACCTGGCTGCAGGATTTTGCATATCGCGTAAACATCAGCTGGTGGGTGTATTTGTTAGCAGGTGTGCTTTCGCTGCTGGTTGCCATGCTAACGGTGAGTTTCCAGGCAGTGAAGGCGGCAATGGCTAACCCAGTGAAAAGTTTGAGAACAGAATAAAAACAAAAATTATGCTACGCAACTATCTCAAAATCGCATGGAGAAACCTCGGCAAGCACAGGATCTATTCCTTCATTAATATATTCGGGCTTACGGCAGGGCTTACCGCTTTCCTACTCATCACTCTTTATATTTTTGATGAGCTTACGTACGACAAATTCCACAAAAATGCGGATAATATCTACAGGGTCGTAGAGCGTAAAACGTCGGCCGCAGGAAAAGAATCGAAAGTGGTATCGGTTGCGTTCAATATCTCCCAAAAATCAAAAACTGATTTCCCTGAAGTAAATAATGCTACACGCTTCAGCATGCTGGGCCGTTCCAATATCATGAACGAAGAAAACACAAGCACGTTCTATGAATCTTATTTTATAGCAGACGAGCCTTTCCTTAAAATATTCAGCTTTCCCGTTTTACAGGGAGATCGAAATACAGCATTAACTGCGCCCTATTCGGTTGTGATCACCGATGAAACTGCCATGAAGATATTCGGACAGAAAAATGTATTGGGCAAAACCCTTCGGACTGATGGTGATTCTATTCCTTATAAGATCACCGCGGTAATAAATATCCCGGATAATTCACACCTGCGTTTCAACCTGCTGTTCTCTGAATCAACCTTGTACAGCTCGCAGCGTATGATGGATTTTATGAACAACGATTGGAGCTCCAACACCTTTGTAACTTACTTTCAACTGAAGCCATTGTCTAATGCACAGCAAACTGCTTCAAAGATCGCAAGCCTTGTAAAAACCAATCGCGAAGCGAATGCAACAGCCAGCAGCTTTCTGATGCAGCCTTTAAAGAACATTCATTTCTATTCATCCGATATGGAAGGCGACAACGGCCGCAAAGGCAATATCACGCACATGTATGTATTTGCCATTGTTGGCCTGTTTGTACTGCTGATCGCCTGCATCAATTATATGAACCTCACAACTGCAAGGTTCGCAGGCAGGTCGAAAGAAATTGCGGTACGTAAAGTAGCAGGCGCCGCTAAGAAAAACCTTATTGGACAATTTTTATCAGAAGCCCTGCTTGTTACCCTCATCGCACTTACGCTTTCATTGATTGCCGTGAAGCTGGCGCTTCCTTCATTCAATGCGTTCACAGAAAAAGAGCTTACGCTGGGCACTACAACAGATTACAGGATATGGATAGGAATATTGCTTACGATCATTATTGTGGGATTGCTGGCAGGGTTGTATCCCGCTTTCTTCCAATCGAGGCTAAAGCCATTCGTTCTTTTAAAAAATAAGGTCAATACCGGTAAGGGACATCTTTCGCTCAGGCGCGGATTAGTGGTTTTCCAATTTGCGCTGTCCATCATCATGATCGTTTGCACCCTCATTGTTCACCAGCAACTGAAGTACGTGAACAGCAAAGACATGGGATTTAATAAAGAGCAATTGCTGGTGGTAGACATTAATAGCGGTGCGGTAAGAAGAGGCGCAGAGACCATCAAAACAGAATACCAGAAACTTGCTGGTGTTAAAAGCGTAAGCGTTACATCGCGGGTACCGGGAGAATGGAAAGTTCTTCCTAAAGTGAAAGTAAAGGCTGATGGAAAAGAAGCGGAAGGTGAAAGCATGTATTACATTGCTGTAGACGATCAGTTCCTGCAAACTTTCCAGGTTTCCATGATAAAGGGAAGAAATTTTTCAGCAGCTGGTCTGAGTGATTCTTCTGCAGTGCTGCTGAATGAATCTGCCGCCCAAATGCTGGGCATCACTGAACCTACGGAGCAGCCGATAGAAATACCAAGCGTTGATTTCAGCGGCAATGTATCGCCACTGCAACAGCCATTCCGCGCCAGAGTGATAGGCATTGTGAAAGATTTCAACTTTCGGTCGCTCCGCGAAAAGATCGCGCCGATGGTGTTGGGATACCAGCGCAATCCCGTTCACAATATTGATTACTTCACCGCAAGAGTTGAATCAGGCAATATGGAAGCGTTGCTGAAGCAGATGGAAGGCGTGCTGCATAAGATAGATGCTTCGCATCTTTTCGAATATAATTTTCTCGATAAGCAGTGGGACCTGTTTTACAGGGAAGATGCAAAACGCCAGGTGATCTTTATGGGAGTAGCATTGCTCACCATACTCATCGCCTGCCTTGGATTATTGGGATTGGCCACTTATGCGGCCGAGCAGCGTATTAAAGAGATCGGCATCAGGAAAGTGCTGGGTGCAAGCGTAACCAGCATTGTTTCGATGTTGTCAAAAGATTTTCTGAAACTGGTATTGGTTGCAGCGGCTATTGCATTCCCGGTAGCGTGGTGGGCAATGAGCACCTGGCTGCAGGATTTTGCATACCGTACGCAAATACATTGGTGGGTGTTCTTACTTGCTGGTATTGGCGCGCTGGTAATTGCCTTGTGCACGGTGAGTTTTCAGGCAATACGCGCAGCGGTGGCAAATCCAGTGAAGAGTTTGAGAACTGAATAAGAAGTTTAAGGTTTCTGGTTTAAAGTTTAAAGTTCTCACAGGCACGCAAGAACCTTAAACCTTAAACTTTAAACCTTAAACAAAAAAAATAAACTTATATGTTCAGCAATTACATCAAAACAGCTTGGCGCAACCTTTGGAAACACAAAGGTTTTTCCACCATCAACATCATTGGACTTGCCATTGGCATGGCAGTGTGCATAGTGATCATGCTGTTTGTGTTTTATGAAAGAAGTTTCGATAAGCAGCATACAAAGAACATCTACCGCCTCAACGAAGTGCAGAGCTTTGAAGGCATGGTGGCCCCGCAGAATGTGGCGTTGTCTATGTTCCCGATGGCGCCTACTTTGAAAAATGAATTCCCGGAAATTAAAAATTTCACGCGCATCAATTCATTCCAAAAAGTACCGCTAACGTGGAATGACAAGAAGGTCTATTTCCCGCAGATGCTGTGGGCCGATTCCACCTTCCTGCAGATCTTCGATTTTAAATTGCTTAAAGGCGACAGGCGTACGCTCCTTGAAAAACCAGGCAGCGTGGCGCTTACGCAAGAGAGCGCGTCAAAGCTTTTCGGAAAGGAAGAAGCGATCGGAAAGAACGTGATGTTCTATGGCGGCCGTGATACCTTCAGTTTTATAGTTACAGGAGTATTGGAGAATGTTCCTAAAACCTCGCATCTGCAGTTCGATGGCCTGTTCTCTTTGAATACCGTAACCAATGCGCAAAACATGGAGAACTGGGGTGGCAATTGGGTGATCACTTACCTGGAGCTCGACAAGAATGCCAACATCGCCGCACTTGAAAGCAAATTTCCGGCTTATCTCAAAAGGCACATGACCGAAGAAGACAACTGGAAAAATTATAAATTATTCGTTCAGCCACTGGCAGACGTGCATGCCGGCTCTGTAGACATAACGCACGACTATCTTAATTATCAAAAGTTCGACAGCAATTATACTTATGTGTTTTCTGTGATAGCATTGATCGTACTGGTAATAGCCTGCATCAATTTCATGAACCTGTCCACCGCAAAATCGGCAAGCCGGGCAAGAGAAGTTGGAGTAAGAAAATCCATCGGTGCAGCAAGGCTGCAGCTTGCCATGCAATTCATAGGCGAGTCTGTCATGCTTTCATTCATTGCCCTGGCATTTGCCCTGGTGTTAGTCAGGTTGCTGTTGCCTTACGTGAGTGATTTAAGCCAGCGCAACATCAGCTTTCCATTTTTCAGCAATCCTT
Organism: Chitinophagaceae bacterium; assembly: GCA_049689695.1. Taxonomy (GTDB): domain Bacteria; phylum Bacteroidota; class Bacteroidia; order Chitinophagales; family Chitinophagaceae; genus DASPKM01. The sequence goes on from JBAVMD010000177.1 coordinate 9,560, forward strand.
TATTACTATTATTCATACTGCTTGGAACAACCCTGGTAGGAACATTTTCTGGCCTCTACCCTGCCGCTTACCTGTCATCATTCCAGCCCACAAAAGTGCTGAAAGGTTCAGCGCAAACAGGAAAGAACAAAAGCCTTTTCAGGAATGTATTGGTAGTTGGTCAATTCACTGCCGCTATCTTCCTGATCATAGCTACTGTTTTTGCAATACGCCAGTTGCGCTTCATGCAGCATAAAGATCCTGGCTTCAACCGCGAACAGGTGGTAGTAGTTCCGCTGAACTCGAAGGCTTATGCTAAATACGATGCCTTAAAACAAGAGTTGTTATCCAATAATCTGGTCACTGCCGTTTCTGCTTCGCAGCAACGGCTCGGAAATAACCTGCACCAAAGCAGCATCCGGTTTAAAGGCGATGGACCGGAAAAAAATATTGCCACTTCGCAGGTCATTGTTGATCCTGATTATCTCACTTTATATAATATACCGTTGGCAGCAGGTAAGAATTTTTCGAAGCAAGGACAGAATGGAAAAGAATACATCATCAATGAAACGCTGGCGAAGGAATTGTTGAAAGACAATCCTAAAACTCCGGTACAATCGCTGATTGGTAAAACGTTCGGTTTTCCCTGGGGCGATTCCAGCAGCACCATTGTTGGAGTAGCAAAGGATTTTAATTTCAATTCACTGCATCATAAGATCGAAACGCTTTGCATTTTCAACCAGAAAGAATGGGGTTATGATGAACTGTCTGTACGCATTAACGGCAGCCAGTCCAAAGAAGCCATTGCACATCTGCAATCCACCTGGAAAAGGATGTTCCCGGATGCGCCATTCGAATATGTTTTTCTGGATGATCATTTTGCTACGCTTTACCAGGCAGATACACAGGTAAGCGAAGTAATAGGTTCACTTGCAAGCCTTGCTATTGTTATTTCATGTCTTGGCTTGTTTGGGTTAGCATCCTACTCGGCAGAAAGAAGGATCAAAGAGATCGGCATCCGCAAGGTGCTGGGCGCTACTGTGCAGAATGTTGTTACCATGCTGTCGCGCGATTTTGTAAAGCTGGTGCTTATTGCCAACCTGGTGGCTTGGCCCATTGCCTGGTTTGCGTTGAATAAATGGTTAGCAGATTTTGCTTACAGGGTCGACATCAGTTGGTGGGTATTTTTAATTGCTGGCGTATCGGCGCTGCTGATTGCGCTGCTAACAGTGAGCTTTCAGGCGATAAGGGCAGCGGTGGCGAATCCGGTAAAGAGTTTGAGATCAGAATAAGAAGTTTAAGGTTTCGGGTTTAAGGTTTCGGGTTCTTCCCGGTAAAAATCTTAAGAATAGCATGGTTGCTATTTTCCCAGAATCAGCGGGGAAGAACCCGAAACCTTAAACCCGAAACCCGAAACAGAATAAAACAATTATATGTTCCATAACTTTCTAAAAACCGCATGGCGAAACCTGTTAAAGAACAAGGTTTTTTCATTCATCAATATACTCGGCCTCGCCATTGGCCTGTGTTGCTTTTTATTGATAACAATGTATGTGCTGGATGAACTTGGGTTCGACAGATTTCATGCAAAGGCAGACCGGATCTACCGCGTAAACAGCGACATCCGTTTTGGCGGTACAGACCTTGTGCTTCCTGTTTCGCCAGACATTATGGGCGCTACGCTTAAAAAGGATTATCCGCAGGTGGAAGAATACACCCGTATTTATAATTCAAATGGTTCCAAACTCATTAAAAAAGGTAACCAATATATTAATGAACCTGCGGTAGGCCATGCCGATTCAACCCTCTTTAAAGTATTTACGCTTCCTGCCATTGCAGGCGATGTAAATACTGCCCTGAACGAACCGAACACGGTGGTAATT
>JBAVMD010000178.1:0-19614 GCA_049689695.1 Chitinophagaceae bacterium
GCAATGCCTGGAATGCGCCACTCGCGCAAAGCTTTTTCTACATAGCTGTCAAGGCTGTCTGTAACGAACGCGGGCGTATTGTTTTGCGCAAATACACAAGAGATGTTGGATGTATAAACGAAAAGCAACAATAAATAAAACAATCGCTTTTTCATATCGATCAATTATTGAAGGAGCAATTTTTAATCGTTAATAGCCTGGTAAACCAATACTTTAAAAGTATTGCTGAATCCCCACTGACGGGTGGGAAAAATATTGCGGTAAAAAACCCCGATCAGCTTTTCTTTCGGATCAACCCAATAAGTAGTAGCAAACATACCTCCCCAATCAAATGTTCCTTCGTTGGTTGGAATGATGCTGCTTCCTTTTTCTGTTGTTACTCCAAAGCCAAGTCCAAACTTGTTAGTGCCAAGCCCCGGTATATCACCTACCTGGTTCATCGTCATCATGCGAACAGTGTTGCGACTAAGCAGGCGCTTGCCATTGTAAATACCACCATTCAAAACCATCTGTAAAAATACCGCATAGTCATAGGCGGTAGAAGAAAGACCGCCGCCGCCTGAAAAATAAGTACCATCCATGTTAGGATAATCGCGGCGCAACTCTCCGTTCAGCCGTTGTACGGGTTGCATTTTGAATACCTTGCCGGAAGTATCGGAATAAAGCGTTGCAAGACGATTTTGTTTTTCTTTGGGCAAATAAAAATAAGTGTCCTTCATTCCCAGCGGCTCAAAAATCCGCTTCTGAAAGAACTGGTCGAGCTGCATGCCTGAAACAACTTCTACCAGGTAGCCGAGTAAATCTGTATTCAATCCATACGTCCATTTTTCCCCGGGCTGATGAAAGAGCGGCTGACTGCCGAGAATTTTCATTTTATCGGCCAGCAGGATCTTATCAACACCAATGCCTCCAACTACTCCGGCTTTGTAGTAAATGGCGTTTGCCTGGGGAGAACCTATCTGCGCATAGCCGATGCCGGAAGTATGTGTGAGCAGATCGCGGATAGTGATCTCTCGCTTTGCAGGAACGGTTGTATATGTAGAATCTGCCGCATTGAATTTGTCAAGCACCTTAGGGCTTTTAAACTCAGGAATGAAGTTGGAGATGGGATCATCAAGCAAAAATTTTCCTTCTTCAAAAAGCATCATCACGGCTACGCTGGTGATGGCCTTGGTTTGAGAAGCGATGCGGAAGATGGCATCTTTCTGCAATGGCTTTTTGGTATCGATGTCGTCGTAACCGAAAGCTTTGTAGTAAACGATCTTTCCATCGCGCACGATCAATGCAACACCGCCGTTCATGGCCAGTTTGTTCACTTGTTCGTTCATTACTTTATCAATGCGGGCAAGCCGCTCAGCGGAAAACCCTGCGGATTCCGGGTTTGTTTCTTTTAGCGCGGCGTTACTTACTTGCGGAGGTTGGGCCGATGCCTGTATGGCAAAGCAAACAGACAGGAGCAGGAGAATTTTTTTCATAAACTGTGATTGGGAAGGGGAAGTTAGGAATTAAGCAGTTAACATGTAACAGGAATAAAGACTAAAAAAAGCTGCTTATTTATGAAGCAGTCAAGTATAGCACAGATTTTTTTGGATTTAAGGATTTTGCAGATTGGCCGCTGCGCGGCCTGAAGAAAAGCATGGAAAAAGGGTTTATGATTGAACGAATGCGACAAATATTTTTTTACAGATTATTCACTCATGTTTGATTCTTCCGATCGGCGAAGCCGATCCAATCTGCAAAATCCTGCAATCTTCTTCAATCTGCGCTATGTTGTTCATCAAAATCCATTCTCCTTTCTAAAAAATGCCCCCGCTCTATATTCCTGCGAAGCCAACTTGATGTATTCCAGGAATTCATATTCATTGCTTACCTGTGCAAACTCATAAGAAGGGCGATAGATCTTCATGAAATGCATAAGGGAATCGCCTGTAAGGCCGGTGATCTTACGTGTAACAGCGCGCGTGAATCGCTGATCAATAAACTTATCCTGCTCCTCCTGCACCAATCTTCTTTGAAAAGCAAGCATTCTTTTATTATGCCTGAACCGGAACATGTTGATGAACTCTGTGAGATCAAGGCCCACTCCTCCTGTAGGGCTCGTACTGATCCCGATACCCGGCTTTCTGAAATCGAAAGCCTTTGCATAGTCCCTCCGGTTCTGCATCGAATCCATTTTATAATTTCTCGGGCGAACGCTTACCGCAGGCAGTTCATTCACCGGAACATGAAGGGAGATATCGAATTGAAAAATATTCTGAATGCTCAACACCGGGAATTTTATGGTAGGCCGGTTGAGAAAAGAAAAGCTGATAGAATCTCTCTCGTTCACAAAGATCACATACCGCCCGAGTGAATCGGTGCTCGTACCCTGTCCGCCGGTGCTTAACACGCTAACCGAGGGAAGAGGAAGCGCCCGTGAAGCATCGTATACCGTTCCGCTGATCTTTATCTGCGCTATCAACTGGCTGGCGGGACCCAACAGCAGAAAGATGAATAATATAATAGAACGTGACCTGATGAGCCGCCTCATAATTTCAATATTAGAACAAGAAACGCACTTCACTGGTTTTGAGGCGGGTTTTTAACGGTGGTTTTGCTTTTCAATCAACTCTTCGATCACCTTCGGAAAATGTTCATGCTCCAGTTGCTGTATTTTTTTTGCCAGCGTTGCGGGCGTATCGGATTCATGCACCTGCACCTTTGCCTGGAAGATAGCGTCGCCGTGATCGTATTCTTCATCAACATAATGAATGGTGATACCACTTTCCTGTTCACGCGCTTTCAGCACCGCTTCATGAACAAACCCGCCGTACAAACCCTTGCCACCATATTTGGGAAGCAATGCAGGATGAATATTAATGATAGCATTACGATAGGCGTCAATAAGCTGTTGCGGAACTTTCCACAGGAAACCAGCCAGTACTACAAGGCCGATGCCGGCTGACTTCAGCGGCTCCGTATAAGCATCGCCCCGGAAAAACCTTTCCTTTTCGATGAGCAGAACCGGTATGCCTTCCTGCTCTGCAATGGCAAGCACGCCTGCGCCCGGTTTGTTGCAGGCAATAAGAGAGACTTTAATATATGAATGAGACCGGAAATATTCGATGATCCTTTTTGCATTGCTGCCCGCGCCTGAAGCAAAAATGGCAATGTGAAACGGTTGCTGTCCAGGTGGCGTTTTGGCGCGGCGACGGCTGAGCTTCTTCCCCAATTTGCGGATATAGTTCCTGAAAAAAACAAACTGCCCGAAAGGAATGCTTACCAGCAATACCATCAGCGGCCAGATGATGGTGACTACTATAATATATATAGGCACATATACCCAGGGATTCTCAATGCCTATGAGCCCCATTAGTCTCCTCCCAACATAGCCCGTAGCACTGCCGCCTAAGGCAAAAGTGATCAGGATAAGGACGAGCCTTCCCGCGCTAACCTTCCACTTTTTTTGTAAGCGATCGAGCATGGCCGCAAAAGTGCAGCAAAATTTTGAGGAAATAAATTGGAGCGGTCAAATGTTAACGTCTGAAAGGGATTCGCTGACAGGAATATGACAAGCATAAATGTAAACATGTATAATTCGCTGAAATACATGCTGGACGCGAAAAAAATTTTTTTTCGGCCTCCACCATTTTGTTAATTTCCTGACTTATTTTTGCACCCGGTTTATTAGATTTTTCCACATCTAGATCAACTGTTTGTGAATATGATTGACCATCGACCGATCGTAAAAAAGCTAACCCTTGCACTTTCCCTCTTAGTAGCGCTAAGTTTCGGTTTTACTGTAGATGCACAGGATGCTACTGCGGGCAGAACCCTTTTTAACAGTAACTGCGCCAGCTGTCACCAGGTTCACAAAGACATGACAGGTCCTAAACTCGCAGGCGTCGAAGAACGTGTGCCTGACAAGAAAAGGCTTTATGCATGGATCAGGAACAACCAGGCCGTTATTAAAAGCGGAGACCCTTACTTCGTAAAGGTTTATAACGACTGGAAAAAAACCCCGATGAACCTTTTTCCCGGTCTGGAAGATGGTGATATTGCAAACATCCTTGCATATATAAAGTCTGTTCCTGCTACAAAAACTCCGGGTCCCGAAGGTGATACCACAGTAAAAGCTGCTGAGAACGACAATGCGCTCGTTTTCGGTATCATTACGCTTATCCTGGCTGTAATAACCCTGATTCTTCTGCAGGTTAACAGCAACCTCCGCAAACTGGCTGACGACCGCGAAGGTCTGCCTACCATGGAGCCGATACCTTTCTATCGCAACAAAACATACATTACCCTCGGTACCATACTGCTGTTCATTATCGGTGGCTATTATACTATCCAGGGTGCAATCGGCCTCGGAAGGCAGACAAATTATCAGCCGGAACAACCTATCTATTTCTCGCATAAAGTACACGCCGGCGTTAACCAGATCAATTGTATGTATTGCCACAGCGGAGCGTGGGAAAGCAAGCATGCTACCATTCCTTCTATGAATGTTTGTATGAACTGCCACCAATCCATCTCTACTTATGAAAAAGGTCCTGAGCTGATTCATGAAGACGGCCGTAAAATAAACGGAACCGCCGAGATCCAGAAGCTCTACAAGGCTGCAGGCTTCAAGGCCGGACAACCATGGGATCCTTCAAAGGCCACTCCTGTTCAATGGACAAAGATCCACAACCTGCCAGACCATGTTTATTTTAACCACTCACAGCATACACGTGCAGGAAAAGTACAGTGCCAGACCTGCCACGGAGAGATCACGGCTATGGACGAAGTGAAACAATTTTCCGATCTGAGCATGGGATGGTGTATTAACTGTCATCGTACCTCAAAGGTTGATTTTCCTGATTCAACCGGTAAAAACGGTAACCGCTTCTACAGCATCTATGAAAAGTTTCACAACGATTTAAAATCAGGTGCAAAAGACAGTATAACTGTAAAAGATATTGGCGGAACAGAGTGTCAGAAATGCCACTATTAAAATGTGTCCCGATAGCCATCGGGATGAAGATGGCAATGTAGATTTTTCAAATTTCGAAATTTTCAAATTGAAATAATGGATCAAAAAAAGTACTGGCAAAGTTTTGCAGAGCGTACTGGAGGCGAAGAGCTCAAAAAGGCTTCGCAGGATGAGTTTAAAGAGGAGTTGACCATTGAAGAGGAAGGAAAAGGCTTGTTTGACGCAAACACCCCCCGCCGGGATTTCCTCAAATACCTGGGATTCAGCACGGCTGCTGCTGCCCTGGCTGCAAGCTGCGAGGTGCCTGTAAGAAAGGCCATACCTTATGTGAACAAGCCGGAGAACATGATCCCCGGCGTTGCAGATTATTATGCCACTACTTATGTTTCAGGCGGAGAAGCCATACCTGTTATTGCAAAGGTTCGCGACGGCCGTCCTATCAAAATAGAACCCAACGAGCTTTCTACTATTTATAAAGGCGGTACTTCGGCGCAGGCGCAGGCTTCTGTGCTGGACCTTTACGATACTGCCCGCCTTCGCTATCCTCAGCAACAACCTGGCGATAAAGAAATTACTTCTTTTGCTGTGCTGGATAAAATGATCGGCGATGCATTGAACGGATTGGGAGGCGCACCGGTGGTATTGCTTACTTCAACAATTACATCTCCTACGGTTCGCCAGGCAGTTACTGAATTTTTTGGGAGATACCCCGGCGGCCGGCATGTACAATACGATGGCGTTTCTTACAGCGGTATGCTTACCGCAAACGAAGCTTCTTATGGCAAGCGCGCCATTCCATCTTATGTGTTTGAAAATGCCAAGGTGATCGTGAGCCTGGGCGCAGACTTCCTGGGAACATGGGTGTCGCCTGTTGAGTTTCAACACGGCTACGGAAAGAACAGGAAGATAGATGATCGCAACCTTCAGATGAGCAAGCATTACCAGTTTGAATGCATGATGAGCATGACCGGCGCAAATGCCGATGAAAGGTTCACTCATCTTCCTTCTCAGACGGGTGCGGTAGCTCTTGCCTTACTGGCAGCTGTAGGTGGCCAGGTAAGCAGGCCTTCACTGGATGCAAAGCTGCAGGCTGGTGTAGATAAAGTGGCGAAAGAGTTGCTGGCCAACCGTGGTGGCGGACTGGTGATAAGCGGCAGTAACAACCCAAATGTTCAGGTAGTAGTTAATGCTATCAACGAAGCCATCGGGGCAAACGGCACTACCATTAACTGGGGTGTTACCAACAATAGCTACCAGGGTGTAGACACAGAATTCTTACAGCTCATGGCTGATATGGAAGGCGGAAGAGTTGGTGCGCTGATTGTTTACGACGCTAACCCGGCTTACTATTTTGGCGATATCGAGCGATTCAAAAAAGCCCTTGCTAAAGTAAAGGTTTCTGTTTCGTGCAACAGCACCATGGATGAAACAACTGAGCTCTGCCAGTACCTCGTTCCTTCACACCACTATCTTGAAAGCTGGGGTGATGCAGAATCAAGAACAGGATATTATTCACTGCTGCAGCCAGCCATAGCTCCCCTTTTTAAAACAAGGCAGTTTGCAGAATCTATATTGAGGTGGACAGGCAATGCGAGCTTGTACCAGGATTATTTCAAAAAATACTGGACCGGCAAGCTTGGCGGAGAAGACAATTTTTACAAAGCCCTGCAGGATGGAGTGATTGAACCGCAGGCCGCAACTGTAGTTGGCGGTGGTGCTGTAAATACAGGCTCAGGCGCAGGTTTCAATGCCGGGTCAGTGGCCGCCGCAGCCGGCAAGCTTGGAGCAACTGCATCAAAAGGAGTAGAACTGGTACTATACCGCAATATCGCCATGGGCGATGGACGGCATCCCAACAATCCCTGGTTGCTGGAATTGCCCGATCCCATTACCCGCGCATGCTGGGATAATTATGCGATGATCTCTCCTGCTTATGCAAAGCAGTTGCTCGACATCGACATCACCAGCGAACGCCAGGCGAACGATTATGAGTTTTTCCCGAACAAACCGGTTATCCGCATCAAAGCAGGCAGCAAGCCTGCAGTAGAATTGCCGGTGCTTATTGTACCCGGCATGCCGAACAATACCGTGGCCGTTGCAGTAGGTTACGGGCGCAGCGCCAAACTGGGAAAGGCAGTGGAGAATGTTGGAAAGAATGTACTTCCATTGGCTGGCTTCACAGAAAACCATGCAGACTGGATCGTTCCGAATATTACTGTAGAAAACACAGGAACTACATATCCTCTTGCTCAGGCACAGATTCATGGATCTTACGAGGGAAGGCATGAAGTGGTAAGAGAGCTTACGCTGGACGACGTGCGCAAAACGCCTGACCGCATATACCAGGAGCGCAAAAAAGAACTGGAGCCATGGGGCGGTATTGACAATTATACCAGTGGCGGAACGCTCTATCCCGTTCACGAAAAGCCGGGCATTAAATGGGGCATGTCCATCGACCTGAACGCATGCTTTGGCTGCGGCGCCTGCGTGGTGGCCTGCCATGTAGAGAACAATGTGGCGGTAGTAGGAAAATCAGAAGTGATGCGTTCGCACGATATGCACTGGCTGCGCATCGACCGCTATTTTACCGGCGACAAAGATCTTAATCCCGACAGCGTACAAACTATTTTCCAGCCGATGCTTTGCCAGCATTGCGACAATGCTCCGTGCGAGAATGTTTGCCCGGTGGCAGCAACCCCGCACAGCTCGGAAGGGATGAACATGATGACCTATAACCGCTGTATCGGAACAAGATATTGCGCCAACAACTGCCCGTATAAAGTTCGCCGCTTCAACTGGGCGGATTATTTAGGGGCAGACAGCTTTGAAGATAACCAGAACGCTTCAGCGCATCTTGATCCTGCAGTGATCATGATGAACGACGACCTCACCCGCATGGTGCTGAACCCTGATGTAACAGTGCGCAGCCGTGGTGTGATGGAAAAATGTTCATTCTGCGTTCAACGACTGCAGGAAGGAAAATTAAAAGCGAAGAAAGAGAACCGTACATTAAATACAGGAAACGTTGATGCCAACGGCAAGGAAATGTGGGATGTGAAAACTGCCTGCCAGCAGGCATGTTCGGCCGGCGCCATCACTTTCGGAAATGCAAACGATTCGCAGAGCGCTGTATCTAAACACAGGGCTTCCAACATGAGCCGGCTGTTCCATGTACTGGAGCCTTTGCATACGCTGCCTAACGTCAGCTACCTGCCAAAGGTTCGGAACACACCTGTTTTACAGGGTGCGCACGACGTGGAGCCACAGTCTGGCAAGTTGCCTGGTTCTGTAACGCATGATGCGGAGCAGCATTAAGATTGGTGAGTAGGAAGTAGGGAATGGTGAGTGGGAAGAATAAGGAGAATTGAATTGTTTATATAAGTCGATTTAGTATTTCGGGCTCGAAGCTCATGGCTCAAAGCCTGAAACTTAAAAAAACGATATGGCTTTATTAAGATACGAATCACAGGCACGTCCGCCACTGGTACAGGGTAATAAGGATTATCACCAGGTGACCGAAGACATCGTACGGGTTATAGAAGCTCGTCCCACCAAATTATGGTGGATCGGTTTCCTGATATCCGTAGCCTTGTTGTTGTTCGGCATCTATTCCGTAGGCCGCGAGGTTTACTACGGAACGGGTCAGTGGAACCTTAACAAGACCATCGGATGGGGTTGGGATATCACCAACTTCGTGTGGTGGGTAGGTATCGGTCATGCCGGAACCCTTATCTCTGCCATCTTGTTGCTGTTTCGCCAGGGATGGAGAACGGGTGTGAATCGTGCTGCTGAGGCCATGACCATTTTTGCGGTAATGTGCGCAGGCCAGTTCCCTATCTGGCACATGGGCCGTGTGTGGATGGCCTTCTTTGTACTGCCTTATCCAAATACACGCGGACCGCTCTGGGTAAACTTTAACTCGCCGCTGTTGTGGGACGTATTTGCGATCTCTACTTACTTCACGGTATCCTTATTATTCTGGTATTGCGGTTTATTACCTGACCTTGCCACCGTTCGTGACCGTGCGAGATTGAAATGGAGGAAATGGATGTACGGGGTGCTTTCATTTGGCTGGACGGGATCTACCAAGCACTGGCAGCGCCACGAAGCATTGTCGCTGGTACTGGCCGGTTTAAGTACGCCCCTGGTACTCTCGGTGCACACGATAGTATCGTTCGACTTCGCCACCTCTATTGTACCGGGCTGGCATACTACCATCTTCCCCCCTTATTTCGTTGCGGGTGCCATCTTCTCAGGGTTTGCGATGGTGCAAACGCTGCTGGTGATCACCCGTAAAGTAATGAAGCTTGAAGAATACATTACGGTGGAACACATAGATGTAATGAACAAGGTGATAGTGCTTACCGGCTCCATTGTTGGTTGCGCTTATCTCACGGAATTATTTATAGCCTGGTATGGCCAGAACAAATATGAAACTTACGCATTCCTGAAAAACCGCGCAGACATCTTCAGCCCGTATGGATGGAGTTACTTCCTGATGATGGGTTGTAACGTATTGAGCCCGCAGATCTTCTGGTTCCGCAGCCTGAGAAGGAACATCACTGTCACCTTCTTCATGAGTATCATCGTGAACATCGGTATGTGGTTCGAAAGGTTTGTGATCATCGTAACCTCGTTGTACCGTGATTACCTGCCGAGCAGCTGGCCCTTCTATTACCGGCCTTCTATCTGGGAGGTTGGATTTTACCTGGGTACGTTCGGCTTGTTCTTCACCTGCTACTTCCTGTTCTCGAAATTCTTCCCGGTGATCGCTATCGCCGAGATCAAGCATATCCTGAAACGGAGCGGTGATGTACAGAAAGACAGGATGGACAATATTGAAAAACAGAACCCTGAAGAATTTAACCGGGAACACGGTCACGACCACGGCGCATAAGTTGTGCCTTGAAACTTGTTCCTTGTAGCTTAAAATAAAGTTATGCCTGTAAAAAAATTTGTTGTTGGTTGCTTTGATGATGAAGCGGTGCTGTTTCCGGCAGTTAAAAGCGTACGCAAAGCAGGATACAAAATACACGATGTGTATACGCCCTTTCCGATTCACGGATTGGATAAGGTGCTGGGCCTGCGCGATACCAGTTTGCATACCGCCGGTTTCATTTACGGTATTACCGGCACCAGCATTGCGCTCGGCTTTATCAGCTGGGTGTTTACGAGCGACTGGCGTATGGACATAGGTGGTAAACCAAACTTTGCCCTGCCTGCATGGATACCGATCATATTCGAGTTGACCGTGCTGCTTTCAGCTGTGGGAATGGTACTTACCTTCTGTTATCTCTGCCAGTTGGCGCCATTTGTAAAGAAGCATCATTTCCACCTGCGCGCAACAGACGATACGTTTGTAATGGCCATTGAATGCACACCCAAATCAAACGAAGGAGAGATACAGGCATTTCTGCAAAGTGTGGGCGCTAAAGAGATCAACGTCCAGAACGCTGAAACAGGATGGTGGCTTGGAACGTACGACAAACAGCAAAAGCTTTCTCAATCAAGAGATGAAATAACCGCATAACGAACTGATAAATGAAGAAACTAACCATCATATCCATTTTAGCTGCGGGCGTAACCCTTGTTGCCTGCAGTGATGTGAGACGTTCACCAGGCCGCGTTTATATGCCTGATATGGCATACAGCCGTGCGTACGAAACCTATGCAATGACCGAGGAAAGAAAGGCTGAGCTGCTGAAGCAGGGCATTCATTTTTCCAATAGCCCTGTGAACGGAACTGTAAAGAGAGGACAAGATTTTACATTCAGGCTGGCAAAGGATTCTTCCGCAAGCGATTCAACAAATTATCTCGCTTCAAAGCAGGTTCAGAACCCGATCACATCAATGGATTCGGTAGCGATGAAAGAAAGTGAGCGGCTGTACCTGATCAATTGCGGTATTTGCCATGGCGCTGCACTGGATGGCAACGGACCACTCTGGAAAAACGGAGAAGGCCCTTACCCGGCGGCTCCAAAAAACCTGATGACACTGAACATGCCCGATGGACAGATGTATTATTCTGTTACTTACGGCAAAGGCGCAATGGGAAGCTATGCATCGCAGCTGAATGCAACGCAGCGGTGGATGGTGATCAGTTATATAAAATCGAAACAGGCTCCGGCAGCGGGCGGCACACCGGCATCAACCGGCGCGGCAACAGATTCAACTGCCAAAGCTCAACCAACGGGTACAACCGGAACCAGTAAATAAATTGAACAGAACAATAAATAAGTAAGGATGTCATCACATACATCATCATCATCAATCAACTATCAGTTCACCACGCCGGGAAAATACAGGTTATGGTCACTGGCGTTACTGGGCATCGGTGTGCTGTCGCTGATCATAGGATATTTTGTATATGGAACAGGCGATGAGCACCATGAAGCACGTTTCTGGGCTGCTTTGTTGCAGAATAGTGTTTACTTTTTGCTGGTGGTTAATGCTGCTATGTTCTTTATGTGCGCCACTACGCTGGCCTTTGGCGGCTGGCAGATGTCGTTCCGCCGGGTGGTAGAAGCCATCTCCGCAACTGTTCCTGTCCTTGGCGCTATAACACTGATAATATTGCTGATACTGGTACTCGGTCATAAACATCATATTTATCATTGGGTAGATGCAGAAGCAGTTAAGAACGATAAAATACTTTCAGGCAAATCATCTTTCCTGAATCCTACTTTCTTTATTATCTGGACCATACTCACTATTGTGTTGTGGGTTGTGCTGGGTCATAAAATGAGACAGCTATCACGCGAGCTGGATAACAACCCTCTTCCCAGCGTTGAAGCCGCCCGCCGGTATATATTTAAGAATACGGTTTGGGCCGCCATTTTCATGGTGTGGTTCGTGCTTACTGTAATGTCAACCATTCCCTGGCTCTGGCTTATGAGCATCGATGCGCATTGGTATTCTACCATGTACAGCTGGTATACTTTCGCAAGCTCGTTTGTGGCTGGTGTTGCGCTGATCACGCTGTTTGTTATTTATCTCAAGAACCAGGGTTACCTGGAGCTTACCAACAACGAGCACCTTCATGACCTGGGCAAATTCATGTTCGCCTTCTCTATCTTCTGGACGTATCTCTGGTTCAGCCAGTTCATGCTGATCTGGTATGCAAACATCCCGGAAGAAACGGTTTACTTTAAACCGCGTGTGCAGGGAGCATACAAGCCGGTTTTCTTCCTGAACCTGATCATAAACTTCCTGGCGCCGCTGCTGATACTGATGCGCCGCGAATCAAAAAGAAATTATACAACAATTACATTCATGGCCGTGCTGTTGCTGGTAGGGCACTGGATTGATTTTTACCAGATGGTGTTCCCAACGCCTACAAGAAGTGAGACCGGGGAATATCATGTGGTGCTTGGTTTATTCGACATCGGAATTGCACTTGGATTTGTTGGGTTGATCATGTTCCTCACTGCAAGAACATTGTCGAAATATCCGCTGATACCGAGAAACCATCCGTTCCTGAAAGAAAGTATCATCCATCATACATAGATGATGGCGTGGAGAAAGGATTAAATATTATTTGAACGAAATATTTATCAGATATCATGGGTACACTTTTTTTGATAGCGATACTGATCCTGGGCTTCCTGATAGTTTTTCAGATTGCCAAAGCCAGCGAGTACGTTGCCGTACTGAAAGGAGAGCAGAAAACCTTTGAGCAGAACAACCGCATCAACGGGTTCATGATGATCGTTTTCCTCGTGGGAGGGCTCATTGGCGTGTATGTGTGCAACGAAGCGCTTAAGGGAAAGATACTGGGAGAAGCTGCTTCCGATCACGGAAAGAGGATTGACGATATGCTGTACATAACGATATGGATCACAGGTGTGGTTTTCGTGATCACACAGGTGCTGCTGTTTTGGTTCGCTTTCAAATACCAGCATTCAGAAAAACGCAAAGCATATTATTATCCTCATAACAACAAACTGGAACTTATCTGGACGGTGGTTCCCGCTATCTTCCTTACGGTGCTTGTAGGATTTGGATTGTATTACTGGTTTAAGATCACAGGCGATGCGCCAGAGAATTCACAACGCATAGAGGTGACCGGCCGCCAGTTTGCATGGATAGCTCGCTATCCCGGCAAAGACCAGACTTTCGGAAAAAAATATTACAGGAACATCAGCGATCCGGCCAATAACCAGCTTGGATTGATATGGGAAGATGCCGCAACGCACGATGATATTGTTGTAAGCGGTAACGAAATATATATGGTAGTAAACGTACCGGTAAAGCTGATCATTAACTCAAGAGATGTAGTGCATGATGTTGGTCTCTCGCATTTCCGTATGAAGATGGACGCGGTGCCGGGAATACCCACCACCATGTGGTTTACACCGATCTATACAACTGCAGAAATGAAGGAGAAGACAAATAACCCGGATTTTGAATACGAGTTATCATGCGACCAGATGTGCGGTGAGGGACATTATTCTATGAAGGGAGTTATTAAGGTTGTAACAAAGCAGGAATATGATGTGTGGATGGCTAAGCTGAAGTCTAACTACGCGCAGGTGCAGGCGGCCGCAACGACCCCCGCTCCGCCCGCAGTTAAGCCCGGCGCAGACACCACAAAAGTAACAGCAGCAGTATTGCCCGTTAAAACAACCAGGTAAATCCGATACCAGCGAAAGCTGATCCACTTTAAAATTACTTTGATGAGCAACGAATTGAATTTGCATGCCGGACATCCTGAAGTGGTCACCACGCATGAAGTTCATCACGATGAACACCATGTGCACCACCATAAGGAAACGTTCATAACAAAATATGTTTTCAGCCAGGATCATAAAATGATTGCCAAGCAGTTCCTGATCACAGGTATCTTCTGGGCAATACTGGGCGCTTTGATGTCTGTGCTGTTCCGTTTGCAACTGGGCTACCCGGACTCAACTTTTCCAATTCTCGAAGATATCCTGGGCCGCTGGGCAAAAGGAGGCAAGCTTACAGCTGAGTCGTACTATGCGCTGGTGACCATGCACGGAACGGTACTTGTGTTCTTTGTATTAACAGCCGGATTGAGCGGAACCTTTGCCAACTTTCTTATTCCGCTGCAATGCGGCGCAAGGGACATGGCCTCTCCTTTCCTGAACATGCTTTCTTACTGGTTCTTCTTCATGGCAAGCATAGTGATGCTGTCATCATTGTTCATAGAAACAGGTCCCGCATCGGGTGGATGGACCATGTATCCGCCGCTAAGTGCTTTGCGGGATGCATCGCAGGGATCGAAGGCGGGGGTTGATCTATGGCTGATAAGCATGGCGCTCTTTGTGGTATCATCGCTGCTGGGAGGCCTTAACTATATTTCGACTATCCTGAACATGCGTACCAAGGGAATGAGCATGACTCGTTTGCCCCTTACCATCTGGGCGCTGTTCTTTACAGCTATCCTGGGTGTATTGTCGTTCCCGGTGTTGCTGAGCGGTTTCATCCTGCTGTTGTTCGACCGTCATGGCGGCACCAGCTTCTATTTATCAGACATATTTATTTACGGTACCCAGCAGGCGCTGCCCAACGAGGGCGGAAGCGCCATCCTTTACCAGCACTTGTTCTGGTTCCTGGGTCATCCTGAAGTATACATCATTATCCTGCCGGCGATGGGACTGGTATCCGAGGTAATGAGCATCAACGCACGCAAACCCATTTTCGGATATATGGCGATGCTTGGATCGCTCTTTGCGATTGCGATACTCGCCTTCCTGGTATGGGCGCACCACATGTTCGTAACGGGATTGAATCCTTTCCTGGGGTCCGTGTTCGTATTGTTAACCTTGCTGATAGCCGTGCCTTCGGCCATCAAAGTGTTCAACTGGCTTACTACGCTCTGGCGCGGTAACATCCGCTTTACGCCGGGTATGCTGTTCGCCATCGGGTTCGTGAGCATGTTCATCTCCGGAGGTCTTACCGGTATCTGGCTGGGTAACTCTACGCTCGACATTCACCTGCACGATACTTATTTCGTGGTAGCGCACTTTCATATAGTAATGGGTGTGTCTGCATTCTTCGGAATGTTTGCAGGTGTTTATCACTGGTTCCCCAAGATGTATGGCCGTTATATGAATAATACAATGGCGTACATACACTTCTGGGTAACGCTGGTGGGTGCTTACCTGATCTTCTGGCCTATGCACTACCAGGGATTAGCGGGTATGCCAAGACGCTATTTTGATTACACCAACTGGTCATCGTTCAATCATTTTACAGATCTGAACAGGTTTATATCAACCGTGGCCATGATCGTATTTGCGATACAATTATTATTCGTGTTCAACTTCTTCTATTCCATTTTCAAGGGAAGAAGAGTGGTATCGCAGAATCCCTGGGGCGCAACCACACTGGAGTGGACAACGCCTATCAGGCCGGGCCATGGCAACTGGGTTGGAGAAATTCCTGAAGTACATCGCTGGCCGTATGATTACGGTAAAGATGGAAGGGAATTTATTATGCAAACAGAACCCGTTGGCCCTAATGAAAGCAGGGATCATTAACAGATCGTGCGTGCAGGCAGAGGCAAAAAGTAAATAATGCCCTGAGTAGTCGGGGCATTCTAATACAACAAGATGCAGACAGAAACGGTGACGCACTCCAGTTCTTTTACAATCGGAAGCAAGCTGAGGGATTATATGCAGCTGGTGAAGTTCACGCTGAGCTTCATGGTCACGTTCTCCGCGGTTGTCAGTTACCTGCTGGCGCCGGGTATTGGGTTCAACGGAGTAACGATACTGTTGCTGTTCACCGGCGGTTTCCTGGTAACGGGCAGCGCCAATGCAGTAAACCAGCTGGAGGAAAAGGAAAGTGATGCAAAGATGTCACGCACCGCGAAGCGGCCAATTGCTTCGGGGCGTATGCCGGCGGCAGAAGGATGGATATTTGCCATTGCTTCACTGGCGCTGGGGCTGTTCATCCTGTGGTACTTTTTTAACCTTACAGCAGCCATTATTGCACTGCTGAGCTGGTTCATGTATGCTTACATGTATACGCCTATGAAAAAGGTAACGTCTTTTTCTGTTTTGTTTGGCGCTATACCGGGAGCATTACCCTGCCTGATAGGATGGACCGCAGGCTTTTTGCCGGATGAGCCCATTGAATGGAGTGGAGGCTGGGCATTGTTCGCCATACAGTTTTTCTGGCAGTTCCCGCATTTCTGGGCAATTGCCTGGATTGCGCATAAAGATTACAGCAAGGCAGGGTTTAAAATGCTGCCTTCTGAAGAAGGGACCACCAGGTATTCGGCCATACAGGCGATCATTTATTCCCTGTTGCTGATACCCGCAGGCGTAATGCCGTATTTTATCGGCATGAGCGGCATGGTGAGTTTTGGGATTGTGTTGGTTGCTAACCTGTTTATGATCTTTCAATGTATTCGCCTGTATAGGGAAATGACTACGCAGGCAGCAAGAAGAGTAATGTTCAGCAGCTATATTTATTTGCCGATAGTGTTGCTGGCGTTGTTGGGAGATAAAGTTTAAGGTTTGAAGTTTAAGGTTTCAGGTTCTCACATACCTGTAAGAACTTTAAACCCGAAACAAAAAAACATGCGTTAAATGAGTGCTGTGGCTTCAGAAATACAAAGAAAAAAAATTCATCCGCACAAGTTCACCTTGTGGGTGGCCATTGGCAGCATCATTATGATGTTTGCCGGGCTAACCAGTGCGTACATAGTAAAACGTGAGCAACCTAACTGGATAAGTTTTGAAATGCCGCGTTTGTTCTGGTATTCAACGGCAGTGATGCTGTTCAGCAGCCTGTCTATACAGCTGGCGCTGAAATCGTTTAAGGATAGGGAGATGTCGCGGTACCGTGGGCTGATTGTAGTTACGCTGTTATTGGGAGCGGTATTCATAGCAATGCAGTGGATAGGCTTTCAGCAGATATGGAACTCGGGTGTGACGCTGAAGGGTTCCGGTGCGGCACAGTTCCTGTACATTATATTCGGGCTGCATGCTTTGCACGTGTTGGGAGGAATAGTGGTTTTGATGTTCATGTTCCTGAAAGCCTTCAACCGTAAATACCGGAGCTATAGCCCGGTGCCGGTGGAGATTGCAGCAACGTACTGGCATTTTGTAGACCTGTTATGGGTTTACCTGTTTGTTTTCTTTTTGTGGATACAATAATCTTTAGGATACTCTATTAATTTTGCGAACAGTTTAAAACAATCTCATGGCTCAAGCAGTACCTGCAGATAGGAAATGGTGGAGTGGAGGTAAAAGTCCTTTCAACCTGGAGTATGGAAAGCTGATGATGTGGTATTTTTTGATGAGTGACGCCTTCACTTTCGGCGCCTTCCTGATCTCTTACGGAACCATCCGCTTTAACAGCAATGCCTGGCCCGATCCGAACCATGTATTCAACTCTTTTCCCTTTGCCGGCCATGCAAACCTGCCGCTTGCATTCGTGAGCCTGATGACGTTCATCCTCATCATGAGCTCCGTTACTATGGTGCTTGCTGTGCATGAAGGACATTTGATGAACAGGAAGGGCGTGGTAAAATGGCTGGCATGGACCATTGTAGGCGGATTGGCATTCCTGGGTTGCCAGGCATGGGAATGGTATCACCTGCACGAGCAGGGCGCATGGTGGGGTAGCAATCCATTCATGAATGCTAACGGAAGTCAGTCTTCAACAAACTTTGCCAACTTCTTTTTTACCATCACCGGCTTCCACGGGTTTCACGTGTTCTCGGGGGTAGTGATCAATGTTATTGTTCTTATCATGACCATGAGGGGTATGTTTGACCGTCGCGGGCATTACCTGATGGTAGAGAAGGCCGGGTTATACTGGCACTTTGTAGACCTGGTATGGGTATTTGTATTCCTTTGCTTTTACCTTATCTAAACATTTATTTATTCGTTATTCTGAAATATGGAACATCAACATCATACAACCTCGCCGGAAGTTTCCGCGCATGATCATCCGGCTGAAGGCACCAAGCGTATCTGGAAAACATTCTGGCTTTTGCTCATCATCACCGTTATTGAGCTGGGCCTGGGCATGCTCATGTATGCCACTGATTTTTCTCCCTTGCTGGATCTTATTATAAAAGGCGTGATCATAATTCTTTCCCTGGCCAAGGCCTTTTATATTGTTTCGATCTTTATGCACCTGGGCGATGAGCTGCGCAATATGGTCATGACCATTGTAGTTCCCCTGCTGCTGTTTGTATGGTTCATAGGCGCATTCCTTTGGGATGGCGACGCCTGGCGTAACCTGCGCAATACTTATGACCCTTATCATAAGGAGCAGAACACTAAAAAAGTTGAAGAAAAGCCGAAAGAGCACGATGCTCAGAAACCAGGACATTTAGAATAAGGTACAAGGCACAAGAGACAAGGCACAAGTGGGTGAACGTACTCTTTGTGCCTTGTTTTTTGCGCCTTGTCCCTTGTTTCTTGTGCCTTGTACCTTATTTACGAATCCTGAATAAAATCGCTCTATCCCTCGTTACCTTTGTGCCCGCAAATTCAAAGTACGTGAGTCAAAAAGCATGGTTAGCCTTTTGTGTAGCGATCTTCCTCCCCATTGTTGGTTATCTTATAGCTGATAAATTCAGTAAAGATGCGGTGCATATGCCACGGCGGTATTACTACGATACCGTTATTACCAAAATGCAGAAAGGAAAGGAAACCACAGATACCGTGTGGCATAAGGTGAATAATATTACCTTATACAACCAGTTGGGAAGTCAGGTTTCATTGGATGATCTTAATGGCAGGATCATAGTGGCCGATTTCTTTTTCACGCATTGTCCGTCGATATGCCCCGCACTCACCCGCAACATGAAGCTTTTGCAGGAATCCCTGCAGCTGAAGCACGGCCGCATGCGTGTAGATACACCCTTTGTTCAATTTCTCTCGTTTACGGTTGACCCCGAAAGAGATTCTGTAACAGCGCTGAAAAAATATGCTGACAGGTACGGCGTGAACCACGATACCTGGTGGATGCTTACCGGCCCCAAGAAGGTCATCTATGATCAATCTATAAACGAATTCAAACTGGGCCTGCAAGACGACGAAGATGGTATTGTTGACACAGCATTCATTCATACCAATAAATTCGTTTTGCTGGATAAGGAACGTGTGGTAAGAGGGTACTACAATGGTCTTGACAGCAATGAAATACACCGCCTGTCAGAAGACATCGTGTTCCTGATGCTGGAGAAAGACAAAAAGAAAAAACGAAAAATATTTTAACCACGATGTTACCTGCCTCACTCCGTAAAAACGACAAAACAGCACGCTGGCTCATCCTCACTGTTTCATTGGTGGTGTTTGCAGCCGTGGTATTATTGTCAAGGGTGAAACTGGAAGTGCACCTGGGATTTGATGAGCATTTGTTTGCAAAATTGAATGCCATCATTAATTCGGTGGTGAGTCTATTACTGATATTCGGGCTAATAACAGTGAAGCAGCGTAAATACGCATTGCACCGGAAAGTGATGATAGCCGCGATCATTCTTTCATGCCTTTTTCTCATATCTTACATCTGTCATCATCTATTTACGGGAGAAACTACTTTCGGTGGAAAGGGAAGCATCCGCTATGTTTATTTTTTAATTCTCATTACGCACATCGTGCTGGCAGCAGTTATTCTTCCATTCATATTATACACAGCATATCGCGGCCTCACCGCGGAATGGCCTGCAC
>JBAVMD010000179.1:0-4416 GCA_049689695.1 Chitinophagaceae bacterium
CGACTGATCTTAAAAAATCCTGACAGATCCTGATAATCCGCGTTCCCTTCCAATTCAAAAATTATAACCTTACCTTAACCCGCTCCACCATGTCATTCTTCCAAGCCACAAAATCTCCATTTAAAATATGCTTACGCGCTTCTGTTACCAGGTGAAGATAAAATGCAAGATTATGCACACTTGCTATCGTTAATCCCAATATCTCTTTCGATTTTACAAGATGACGAACATATGCCTTGCTGTAATGATTGCTCACCTCGCAATCTATGCCGTCATCAATCGGTGAATAATCTTTCTCCCATTTTTTATTATCGATATTGATCACTCCCTTCGATGTAAACAACATCGCGTTGCGGCCATTGCGTGTTGGCATTACGCAATCGAACATATCAACGCCGAGCGAAATGCACTCCAGTATATTCCAGGGTGTGCCCACACCCATCAGGTAACGTGGTTTGTTCTGTGGCAGCAGATCGCAGCAGAATTCGCAAAGCTCGTACAACTGCGCTTCAGGTTCGCCTACGCTCAAACCACCGATAGCATTGCCTGTTGCATTTTTCGATGCAATGAACTCGCAGGATCTTTTGCGCAGCTCAGGATATACACTTCCCTGCACGATAGGAAATAAGTTCTGCGTATACCCATACCTGTCAGGCGTTGCATTCATGCGATTCAGGCAGCGGTCGAGCCAGCGATGCGTAAGCTCCAGTGATTTTTCTGCATAATCGAATTCGCTGGGAAAAGGCGGACATTCATCAAAAGCCATGATGATGTCTGCACCAATGCTTCGCTGAATATCCATCACTGATTCTGGTGTAAACAAGTGCTTGCTGCCATCTATATGGCTTTGAAAAAGCACGCCTTCTTCCGTGATCTGGCGCGAGCCTGCCAGTGAAAATACCTGGTAGCCTCCGCTGTCTGTAAGTATTGGCCGGTCCCATCCGTTGAAGCGATGCAGGCCGCCAGCCTCTTCCAGCACGGTAGTGCCGGGCCTGAGATATAAATGATAAGTGTTTCCGAGAATGATCTGCGCCTGTACATCCTGTTTCAATTGCTGTTGGCTTACAGCCTTTACGCTTCCTGCTGTACCCACCGGCATAAAGATGGGTGTTTGTATCTCCCCGTGATCTGTAATCACAGTTCCTGCTCTTGCTTTGCTTTGTGCGTCAGTAGTTTGAAGTTGAAATTGTAGAGATGCCATGCGCAAATTTAAGGTTGGAGGTTTGAAGTTGGAGGTTTGAGGTTAAGCCTGAGCAAACTCAACTTCCAACATCGAACCTCCAACATCCAACAGTTTTCCTATTTTCGCCCCGCGCGCACTAAACCGTAGAAATGTATGAACCCTTTGCTTTGGGAAGTAAACTGGGGGCTGGTAGTGTTTTGTGTATTTGCCCTGGTTGTGCTGATTCAATTGTATTATCATTGGTGGTTTTTCAGAAGGATTGCTTTTTTCACGCCAACGGAAAAAAATAAATCGCAGACACACCCTGTTTCCGTGATCGTTTGTGCCCGTGACGAGGCCGCCAACCTGGCAAGGAACCTCCCGGGAGTGCTGGTGCAAACCTATCCTACCACACACGAAGTAATTGTAGTGAACGATAACAGCGTAGACGAATCCAAATACATTATCGCAGAGCTTCAGAAGAGTTTCAAAAACCTGCAGCACGTTCAACTTACACACGAGGCTAAAGGCATACCGGGAAAAAAATATCCATTATCCATCGGCATTAAGGAAGCGCGGCACGAGATCGTGTTGCTTACCGATGCAGATTGCGTTCCGGCCACCGAACATTGGATACAAAAAATGCAGGAAGGATATGAAGAGGGTATTGAAGTAGTGATAGGTTATGGGGCATATCATAAAAAACCCGGCTTGCTGAACAAGCTCATTCGGTTCGAAACCTTTCAATCTGCCTTGCAGTATTTATCATTCGCGCAGGCGGGCATTCCTTATATGGGTGTTGGAAGGAACCTGAGCTATAAGAAAGGTTTGTTCTTTAAAGTAAAAGGCTTTTCTTCCATGAACCATATCCCCAGCGGGGACGACGATCTCTTCATCAACAAAGTAGCCACAAGGCAGAATACTGCTATTGTGATCGATCCCGATGCAGTTATTCTTTCGGAACCTAAAAAAACTTTCCGCGATTGGTTCCATCAGAAAACAAGACACTTTACCACTGCACGCTTTTACAGGCCGCTGCACAAGCTGCTGCTTGGATTGTATACTTTTTCACAGTTCCTTTTATACCCTGCTTTTATAGGCGCCCTGTTGCTGTTTGACTGGCGTATTGCATCAGCGGTGTTTGCCGTGCGCATGATCTCTTATTTCAGCGTATACACAAGAGCATTGAAGAAACTCGGAGAGGCTGATCTTGCAGGCTGGCTTCCACTGATGGATGTGTGGCAGTTTTTTTATTATATCATTTTTGCACCTGCATTATGGAAAAAGCCTCGTCCAACCTGGAACTGATCAGGCAATACTTCGACGATTTTACACCCGGGCAATGGGACCAGCTTGCTGCGCTGGATGCATTGTATAAAGATTGGAACAGCAAGATCAATGTGATCTCAAGAAAAGACATTGATGGATTGTATGAAAAGCATGTGCTGCATTCGCTGAGCATTGCAGCAGTGTTTGAATTGCCTGCAGGTTCAAATGTGATAGATATCGGAACAGGTGGCGGATTCCCCGGTATTCCATTGGCTATTTTTTTTCCTGAAGTGCATTTCCATCTCGTTGACAGCATTGGAAAAAAATTGAAAGTGGTAGAAAACATTGCTCATGAATTAAAGCTTGCCAATGTAACTGTGCAGCATACCAGAGCAGAAGATATTAAGAACCGCAAATTTGATTTCGCTGTTTCGCGGGCAGTAGCACCGCTTGGTGAATTATGGTTGTGGGCAAAACCGTTGCTCAAGCGTTCTGAGCAGGCCCTGGCGCCCGGTCTTATTTGCCTTAAAGGCGGCGATCTTGCAAAAGAGATACAGGAAAGCGCATGCAGGCCCAGGTTGATTGAAATCAACGAATTGTTTGACCGTGAATACTTTAAAGAAAAATTCCTTCTCTACGTTCAGCGGTGACGCATAAAAACTACCACTTTGTGGTATACGCTTGTATAGGAAATAAGTTCACCTTTGTGCAATGCCAATTAGTGTATGTATTGTTGATGATAACCAGGATATCCGTTCCGCACTGGAGCAGATCATCCAGATGTCGGATAATTGCCTGTTGCTGGGAAGCTTTACAACCGTTGATGAAGCCGTGCAGAACATTCCGCTTCTGAGGCCGAATGTTGTTCTGATGGATATTAATCTCGATGAAGGTGGCAGCGGAATAGATTGCGTTCGCAGACTAAAGCCCGAGAACCCTGAGATACTGTTTATGATGTGTACGGTGTACGAGGAAGATGAAAAAATATATGAAGCCCTCAGCGCCGGTGCAAATGGTTACATTCTTAAAAAAACTGCTCCCGCCAAATTGCTGGAAGCTATAAAAGAACTGTACGAAGGCGGAGCTCCTATGAGCAGCCAGATCGCACGCAAGGTAGTAGCAGCTTTCCGGCAGCGCCCGGCCGAAGCGATGGTGACGGCTGAATCAACATCTATCGCGCAGGCCGAAACCAACATCCGTGTTTTATCGAGCCGCGAAAAAGAAATACTGGAATTGTTGTCGAGAGGAATGGTGTATAAAGAGATTGCAGCGCAACTATTCATCAGCGCGGAAACTGTGCGCAAGCACGTTTACCACATTTACGAAAAGCTTCACGTGAATAATCGCGTGGAAGCAGTCAACAAGTTTTTTGGACGGTAATGTATATATATAATTAGCTAATTAGCTGATCAGCTAATTAGCTAATTTTTTTGCTACTGTTTCTGCAACTTCAACTGTCCTTCTTTCGTGCTTCCCAATTTTTCTCTTCCTTTAAGCCGGTTAAAAAACACAGCCATTTTTTGCGTGGTGCTGTTCCAGTAATGCGCATCTTCTGTAATAACTTTTAAGAGACACACTTTTGGATCGTCGATGCCATTGGGCAGCCATGTTTTCATAGAAGGCTTCCAAAGTTCAGCCATCTTTGCACGATCGAGTATTACCATGCAGCTTCCTTTTACGGTAACGTAAGTATTGTGCTTCGGGTGAGCATAGATGAGGTATACCGTATTGTCTTTGGATATTTCCGTTACTTTTTCAGAAAACTCGTTGGTAAAGAACCATGCGTTGCCTTCATCATCAACATGCACGGTAGCCATGGGGCGACTGAATAATTGTGCATTGTCGTCGAGCGTGGTGAACATGCAGGTGTTTACTTCTTCTGCAAGTTGTTTGAATTTAGTTACAGCATCATCCTGCTGCAAATTTGCGGTTGTTGTTTTCTTGCTCATAAATGGGATTTATATCTGGTTGATTCAGGTTACAAT
>JBAVMD010000180.1:0-3725 GCA_049689695.1 Chitinophagaceae bacterium
GCGTCTTCCTTTGCGTCTTTGCGTGAAATCTTTGTGAAAATCTCTGCGCCAATCTGCGACCTCTCGTTCTCCGCGGTTGGCCACATTAACATAATAAGCGGGCGACAGAAAATAAGAAACCTCGTATCAAACAAATTAACGGATGTGGATGCATTGCTTTTTATTCGTAAAACTTCCATTTCGTTTTGTAATCTTCCGTGAGCGGCTGATTGGTCAAAATGGCCCTTATCATTTCAACCGGCATCGCGTTCAGATGCATTACCGCATCATGGTATTGTTTGTAGCTCATCTTACCACCATCAACCAGCTCTTTTTTCAATGCATAAAATTGTCTTCCCCCGGTGAGGTAGGCCAATTGATAGAGTGGGGGATAACGCCCCACGAACGAGCGGCGCACTTCACCTTCGGCATTGGCCCTTTCATGACCCACGCGTTCTACCAGGAAGTCGATACACTGCTGTGGCGTCCATTTGCCGGTATGATAATTCAACGAGAAGATAATCCTTGCGCAACGGTGCATGTGCCAGAACAACATACCTACGCGGTCTTCAGGGCTCTGGGGAAATTTAAGGTCCCACAACAAAAGCTCCCAGTAAAGCGCCCAGCCCTCCGTCCAGAACGGAGTGCCAAACGTGCGATAGGTTCTGTAGCGGCTGTTCATGAAGAATTGCAGGTTATGCCCGGCAATTAATTCATGATGCACTGTTGCCCGTGAAAAATGAGGATTGTTTCCTCTCATGCTCATCAGGCGGTCATCTTCACTCATCGTGTTGGTGGGATAAGAAATACTGATCTCATTGCCACCGGTAAAAAAAGGATTCACCAGCTGCCGCTCAGGCGTCATCATGATCATTCCCCATGTTTCTTCTGCCAATGGCGGAATGGTAATGAGGTCCTTTTTCTTTAGAAAATCAATTGATTCGTTATAAAGCCTTAAGATCAGCTCGGGTTGTTTTCCTGCAGGCACATAGGTATTTTTCACTTTTTCCAATGCTGCTTTCCAGTCATTGCCGAAACCCAGTTCTTTTGATGCTTTCAGCATTTCCGCATCACACCAGGCAAATTCTTTATTGGCAAGCTCAATCAATTCCTCGGGGGAGTATGGGATCATTTCATAATTCAGTTGCTGCACCAGCGCATCCCTGCCCACAGGCTTTCCTGCAATGCCGCTTTTATCCTGCGAGGGCAAGCTATTGGCCTTGCTTTTAAAGCCTGCGGCGTAAGCCGTCAACGATTCATCCAATGCCTGGTAGGTTTTCGGAACCCACCAGCTAAACATAGGATCATATCCATTATAAAATTCGTAAATGCTGGTAAGAGTTTGTTTTAGGTTGGCGGTCACTTCTTCGCCTTCGTAGATCAGTTCAGCATTTAAATTCTTTTCGTCTTTCAGTTTTGCAGTTAATGCTTTCACTTCAGTTGCTATACCGGCCCATTCTTTAGCCAGCTTTTCAGCATCGGGCTGCGCGCCCCGGCGGCGGACTTTCTCTACGTTGTAAATTTTATCCGCAAAAGGCAGCCATGTATTGATAGCTGTATAGCTTTTGGCGTCTTCTGCTGAGAGCCTTAGCTTTTCGTTGAGGTCCCGTTTGAACAGGATGTAATCCACCTTACACTCCTGTGAAAGCGTTTTGAAATTGATGCTCTTCAATTTCTTCAGATAATCCATGTTCAGCTCTTCGAGTCTTTGTCTTTTGTCAGGAGAGCCGGCGCCGGCATCTCCGCCTCCGCCAAATCCCCTTGCATTGGAAACTGCCGGGCTGTAATATCTTGTTAATGCCCTGTAATCAGCATTGTAGTTTTGCATCAGGTCAGGCATTTCCTGGCAGGGAACATAGTCATCCTGTTTTGATTGCGTAACGGCGCTCAGGCTTCCAAGCATCAGGCTTAAAGCAGTAAAGGACTGAAGCAGTAGTCGTTTTCTCATGAGTGAATTTTGGGTGACCTTATAAAGTTACCGGTAACAGTGGAACTTTTGTACATCTATTGTACTTTAGCAGTGCGGGTGCCAGTAAACCTCAGACCGCGGACCCTGTTAAAACATTTTTGTTATGAATTTCAAAGCATTATTGCTGCTTATTCTTCCAGGCTTGCTTCTTCTCAGCTGCAAAAAAAATACATCCATCAATGAAGGGACGTTATTAAAACGTACAGTCAAAGTTTCGTCTAACCAGCATACAACTGTTGACACTTTTATGTACGATAGCCAGGCACGCTTAACAGGAATTAAATATTTTAATACCAATACAGAGTATGACAAAGAGATAATGTATGATGCACAAGGGAGACTATCAAAAGTGAGATACATTTATTTGGGAGTTGAGCAACATAGCTACTCGTTCATTTATAATGATAAAGGACAAATAATAAAAAAGATCGCAACTTCTGCTCCGGGGTTTGATTATCCCTATGGCCAAAGCTACGCCTATGATAATGTGGGGCGGGTGATTGCTGACACTAACTATGATCAACGGACAAACACTGTGCGGTACTATTCAACATTTAAGTATGACAATAATGGGAACATTATAGAAGACGATTTTCACAATTTTGTTGATCCCCGCAACCAGGGAAAAATGGGTTTCTCATTTGATAATTATCCAAATCCTTATAATGCTCAGGGCAGTATTTATTTTTACGTAACAGGTAATTATGCTTATCTGAATAAAAATAACATCGTTCAAATCACGTCATGGGGTACCAGGAGTATTGAAACCGGGTTTGAGTATCAGTCAAACGGACTGCCCAAGAACTTTACCTATGATCTGAACGGCGCAAACCGGGCTACTTACCTTTTTGAATACCGGTAGATTCGCTACTCAGGGCATACGGAGCAAAAATGCTATTCGCCCATAGGTTCCCATAATTGAATTTTATTTCCTTCGGCGTCTAAAATATGAACGAATTTGCCGTAGTCATAAGCCTCGATCTTGTCGACAATAGTTACGTTTTCTTTTTTCAGCTCTTCAACCAATGCTTCTAAATTGTCTACTCTGTAGTTTATCATGAAGTCTTTTGTTGAAGGCTCAAAATACTTTGTGTTTTCCGCAAAGGGGTTCCACTGGGTAAGACCTTTTTTTGTTTCGCCGGAATCGGGATCGGCCTGCAGCCATTCAAAGCTTGTTCCGTAGGGGGTTGTGTCGAACCCAAGATGTGTTTTATACCATTCGTTCATTGCCTTTGGGTCTTTGCATTTAAAAAAAATGCCACCGATGCCTGTTACTTTTTTCATTGTTGTTCGAGTATTAGATTGTTGAGTAATTATTTTATACATCCAAATGTGATAATTGCACATCTTTTTGCAGTCATACTTTCGGCTATTTTTCTGTTCGGCCTTATGAGGAACTCATTTTCATACCAAAGTACCAGGTTTTTAAGGGATGAGGTTTAACCTTTTTGCCTTTTCAACTGCCTGTGTGCGTCTTTTCACCTCTAATTTTTCAAAAAGATGTTGATTGTGTGTTTTAACGGTGCTTACTGAAACCAGGAGCTTTGCGGCAATTTCCTGGTTGCTGTATCCTTGTGCCAGTAAACTCAATATTTCCAGCTCCCGTTTGCTTAATTGAAGTTGCGAGATAAGTGGTGCATTCAGAACAAAACTTTCGGTTCTGTTTACGTACACTTCTTTTTCTACTACTACGGTTTCAATTTTTGGTTTTGAAAATTGTAAGGCGATCCATATACCTAATGCAGTAAAAATAACGGCAATAAACCCGGTGTAGATC
>JBAVMD010000181.1:0-16795 GCA_049689695.1 Chitinophagaceae bacterium
GTCATACAGCAGATTGCCTTCGTCAAGGCCGTCAGGTTCTCCAAGCATTTTTATCACAGAATCTCGCTTTATCCCCGCCCATTGATAATTATTAAGCAGGTCTTTTATCATGTGTTTCCGGTACTTATAATTTCCACCGCTTTTTTCATTCCATTTTGTTTTGTTGAATCTGATATCAGCGTCTTGTTCTTTTTTACTGTTGCAGGCCGAACAGAATAATAACAGTACGAAAAGGAGTTTTGGTACGTGGGTTTCCAATTTCATTTGCTTATGGATTAAGAGTATTTTAAAACAGCTGTATGGTAATTGTATTTGAAAGTACTTTGTATTTCAAAGTTACTGCACAAATTTCAGTTACACAAGAACTGCAACAATTATTTGTTGATGATATAGTACAAGAGGTTGATTGTAAGGATAAACGCCGGAAACAGGTTTTTTCCCCTTTTGGCTGTTTGTACATTCGGTTGTACCATTTCCTGATTGACACACGATATTTTTATAAGCTACACACAACCAGACAGGCATACCGCTTTTGCGATTTATGATGCTCTGATCAGGAACGGCATGAAGGTTTGGATAGCGGGCTCCGTAACAGATGGCGTAAAGGCCGGCAATGCTTACAAGAAGGATGTTGTAAGCGCCATTGCAGCCTGTAAAATATTCCTGCTGGTGTATTCGAAGTATGTAAATATGTCAAGGGACGTGAAGAGTGAATTGACGCTTGCGGAGAAGAAGATCATTATTCCTATTCGCATGGATCAGTCGGAAATGTGTGCGGAGCTGAAATATGATCTGAAGAATCTTGAATTCATTGATGCGGACAGGGGTGGTATTGCTTATATAATGTCAAGGCTGCTGTGCGACATTCCTCACCACCTGGAAACTTATGAAGAATCGCCTAAGGCTTTGCTCTACAAAACGCCACTTGCTGTTAGATTAAAAAAGATTGCGATAACAATTGCCATCTTAATAACTACTGCTGCCATGTTTTTAATCTTATTTAATATATCGCCAAACAGGAAAGTATTACCTGGTAAACAACAAGCCATCATTCAGGACAGCTTATTTGTGTCAGGTATCATCAGGGCAAGGAACACTGATATGGGCATTGCCAATGCGTGGCTCACATCGGATCTCACTCCCGGGGATACGCTGACTACAACCACTGATGGAACTTTTGAGTTTGCAGTAAAAGGTAAACCAGGGCAAAGCATCCGCATTTATACAGGAGCTGAAGGTTTTATAACGAGGAATGAATATCACACGCTTCCAAAAGCTATTTCAATTTATTTGGACAAGCAATGAAACACCTTATCTGGCTGATATTTTTTCTTTTTCAATTGGCTCTCTTTGGGATAAGTCAAATTAATCTCAAAGGGATGGTAACCAATGACGGATGCAATACCAGCATGAGTCATAAAGATTGTAAGGTATTTAAAAATGTCAGGGTGAGTGTTGGCGCCTCCGGCGACACTACTGATTTTAATGGCAGGTTTTCGATTGATTTATCAGAAAATTATCTTCCGGGCAGCGAAGTTATTGCCAATGTAACAGTGCCGGGACATGTTATTCACATGCCATTTTATGGAAGATTCATTTTGCCAAATACATTATCAGATGATGTTCTTGAACAACGAATTATAATGCTGCCAAAGGGAAGTTTAAAGCTTACGAATCATGCCGCTGTAGTTAGATTCCTTCACGATCTTTCTAATAAAGGAACTGCGGATGCCAAATCCAAAAAAGAAGCAGCGCTTAAGAATTTTGAGTTGTATTTTAAAGAGTTTGCAGATTATCATGGATTTACACCGCAAAAAGTCCAGGAACTAATAGATCAATGGGCAAATTCTGGTGCTGTAAAGAATGCTGTGAACGATTTTATGCTCCAGGGCGCAAGGAATTTTTATCTCAAACAATTTAATGCATCTTCAATTTATTACGAACAAGCTGCCGAATTAAGGAAAAACACACTTATCCAAAAACGTATTGGCACAGGTAAATCGATAAAAGAAACTGCTTTAGAAATTGATTCTGTCTGTTATGCCTATATACTTGCAGGTAATAGCTCCCAGATGGGGGACGATTTCAAGAGAGCAATCAAACTATATAATCTAGCTGATAGTGTTGTCACTTTGCCTGATTCTCTCCAAAAGATATACGGGTCTTTTAAATACAGAAAGGCACAAATACAAAATCAACTAGCCATAGCATTAACAAGCAAAGCGATTATAATCGGTGGAAGTGAGGGAGCTGCTTTATTGACACAAGCTGTGGCTGCTTATCATACAGCTCTTGAAATCTTTAAGAATCAGGATTTACAACTGGCATGGGCTGTTACTCAAACTAACCTGGGAGATGCACTCAAAGAACAAGCTATCCGTGCCATCGGTCAGAAAGGAGCTGTTTTATTGTCGGAAGCCGTCGCAGCCTACAGTGCTGCGCTTGTTGTTTATATCAAAGGAGATCTATTATATGAATGGGCTCTTACGCAAACTAATCTGGGAGATGTGCTCAGAGAGCAAGGTATTCGCACCGATGGTGCAAATGGAGCAGCTTTATTGGCACGGGCTGTATCTGCGCATCGCGCCGCTCTTGAAATCTACTCCAGACAAGAGTCACCACAAAACTGGGCTTTGGTGCAGAATAATTTGGGAATGGCTCTGGATGAACAAGGTCGCCGCGCTGCTGGTCAGGAAGGAATTACTTTATTAGCTCAGGCCGTGGTTGCGTTTCGTGCTGCTCTTGAGATATATACGCAAGATCTTCCCCAGAGCCGGATTATGACGCAGAATAGCTTAGGAAGTGTGCTTATAGAACAAGCCTCACATGTTGATGATCAAAAAGCAATGGGTTTATTGGCCGAGGCTGTAGCAACCCTCCGTTCAGCTCTTGAGATTTGTAGCAAAGAAAATTTGCCCCGATACTGGACCGGCCCAATACAGGCTAATTTAGGTAATGCACTTGGAGAACAAGGTGAGCGTGCTAATAATGAGGAAGGAGTTACATTATTGACACAGGCCGTAGCTGCATATCGTGCTGCGCTTGAAGTGGTTAGGAAAGAGGATTTGCCACAGCACTGGGCAATGATACAAAATAACCTGGCAGGTGCGTTGAGGTTGCAGGCGACGCATAGCCCTCGCAGTACAAAAACTATTTTATTAACCCAAGCTGCAACGGCATGTCGGGCTGCGTTTGAAATTCATACCAAAGAAGACCTGCCTCAAGATTGGAGTATGACGCAGGTAAATTTAGGAAATGTACTGCAAGAACTTGGGATGCTAACCGATGGGGAGGAAGGAATCGCACTGCTGATCCAAGCCGTTAATACTTATAAGGCCGCGCTTGAGATTTACAACAAAAAAAATTTGCCACTAAATTGGGCCAGGACTCAAAATAACCTGGCTATTACGCTTAGTAATCTGGGTTGGCGCGCGAAGGGACAAAAGCAAGCCGCTTGGTATGCTCAGGCTGCTGATGTATATCATGCGGCGCTTGAAATATATACTAAAAAAGAATTTCCTCGTAGTTGGGCCATAATACAAAAAAACCTTGGAGTCCTCTGCGAACAAACAAAACAATGGAAACTCGCCATTCAATATTTTGAAAATGTCCGCGGCTTCTATCCCGAATACGTTGAAGAGAAAATAAACGGAATAAGAAATAAAATGAAACAGCGATGAAATATAAGCGCTGATATTTAATTCAATAGTTAGTTATCCGCTTGTTAATGCAATTGTATTCTCCCTCTTACACGTCAACTTTGTAAGGGTATTGTATATTGGGTATTAAACGCTTTTTCAGGGATTTAGAATAATTGCTCCGGTGGCCGGCCTCGACCCTGTTCTTTACCGGAGAACACTCATTATCCCCAAAACTCGATTATGAAACAAGAGATTTCGAAATCTTCACAGAAAGGTTTGGTGATCTATGCCGACGATGACACCGATGATTTGTTTTTGGTGAGTGAAGGTTTTTTTGCCTATGCACCGAATATAGACCTGATCACTGTACGGGATGGCCTGGAGCTGTTCGAATGTTTGAGCGTACTGGAAGCACAGGGGAAAACGCCGTGTTTGATTGTGCTCGATATTAATATGCCCAGGCTGGATGGCAAGAGCACCCTTCGGCGTCTCCGGCAATCAGAAAGATACGATGATGTGCCTGTTGTTTTATTTTCCACCTCTTCCGCAAATGGCGACAAGTCATTTGCCCATGCACACAATGCAGGCTTCATTACTAAGCCACGTGTATTTACGGATATGAGCCCGATCATTGAACAGTTCTTCAAACAATGCACCGACGAAGTGCACCGTCATGCCAAACTGATTCAGTAAAATACGATCATGAGATCCTGCTTTTCTACTTAAACCAGCGTGATACAAGTTTCATGACGCTTACCATCACAGATATCATTACAAAAATTCAACACAACAAAACTGAGTTTGGAATAACGCTTTACGACAAGGCATCTTCAAAAGATATTACTGATTTTGAAGAGGTAATAGGTGTGAAGCTTCCAGACGATATAAAGACCTTTTATAGTTTTTGTAATGGCTTTGAATCTGCTGAAGACAGTTTCCGCATCATACCTCTCGACGAAATAATATACAATAGCGGCAGAGACAATCATGTAGTTAATAAAAAAGATTTTTATATCGCTGAGTATATGGTTTATTGTGACATGTGGACACTCTCTGTAAATCCGCAAAACAGTAATGGTTATACCATTTACAACATGGTGGAGAATGCAGTTGTTTTGACTGATTCATTTGCAGCGTTTCTTGATGTGTTTTTGAACGGCGGCGTGTTTGAAGGACTTTACGACTGGCGCGAGCGAATTGAAGCAAATCGATAAATCAGTTATCCTTCATTATTGTTTTCAACCATGTTTTTGATTTCCTCCCGGCTGGCATTTTGAAGTGTTTCTACTTTCAGGTGTTTCCCTATCAATCCATGCTGGCCATTAAATGCAAGAAAGCATGAATCTTTCGGCATTTTATTGCCGTACAAATCACTCTCCATTACAAACACACCTTCTAAATGCGGATAGTCGAAAACCCTCGCTCCTGGTGCGATTTGTGCGTTGATTGGTTTGTCAGACGGACGAAGACCTATTTTGCGGATCGTTTCCTCATTAATTCTATAATCATCAGTGCTTATCATAATTTTATTTTATAGAGAACTTATTCGTTGGTTAAAATAACTTTTAGTGTTCTTTCCTTTGCAGCATTGCCAAACGTTTCATACGCTTTTATAATATCGCTTAAGGCAAAATGATGCGTGATCAATTTGGCAGCATCTAACTTTTTGGACGAAACGGTTTTAAGCAGCATTGGTGTTGATACCGTATCAACAAGCCGGGTGGTAATGGTAATGTTTTTCGACCACAATGTTTCGAGGTGCAGGCTAACGCTTTTGCCATGTACACCTATATTGGCTATATGGCCTCCCGCCGATATGATCAGTTCGCACAATTCAAATGTTGCCGGAACACCCACTGCTTCAATGGCTACGTCAACTCCTTTCTTTTCCGTTAGGTCCATTATTTTTTCAACTGCGTTTTCTTCCTTGCTATTAATGGTTAAAGTAGCACCAAACTTTTTGGCAACCTCTAAACGATTGTTATCAACATCGACCATGATAATTTCTGCCGGAGTGTAAAATTGAGCGGTGATCAGCGCTGCCAAACCTATCGGGCCCGCCCCTATAATGACTACGATATCACCCGGCTTTACCTGTCCATTTAAAACGCCACATTCAAATGCCGTAGGCAAAATATCACTCAACATCACCAGGGCTTCTTCATCTGCATTTTCAGGAATATGGTACAGGCTGTTGTCTGCAAAAGGAATTCTTACAAATTCTGCCTGTGTGCCATCAATTAAATGACCCAGTATCCATCCGCCTTTATCACAGTGTGAATACATTCCCTTCTTGCAATAAATACATTTACCACATGAGGTAATGCAGGATATTAAAACGTGATCTCCTTTTTTAAACTCTGTAACAGCGCTGCCCACTTCCTCTATAATACCTACTCCTTCGTGACCTAAAATTCTTCCATCAATAACTTCTGGCACATCTCCTTTTAAGATGTGCAGATCTGTTCCACAAATAGTTGTTTTGGAGATTTTCACAATTGCGTCGGTTGTTTCAAGAAGAGTTGGTTTAGCCTTTTTTTCCCATGCTTTGGAGGCAGGGCCATGATAAACCAGGGCATTCATCTGCAAATCTATTTTTACTCCAGGTGGTTGCATGACTTTGCCTGGCGCGGTCGCCGTTATATTAGTAGACATACTTCATATTGATTGATGTTCTGGAAGAATATCCAGCAATTGGTGTAATGTAGCCTTATAAAGCGAGTATTGGTGTTAATGTCCTCCTTACCAATTCATTTGCTTCTGCATGTTACAAGATAAAATAGACAGGCTTGGGAGCGTTCGGGACAGTGCAGGATGATGATTATTTAGCAGCCGGGTATATTTATCATCGTTAATCATTAAACCGATTGCTATATGAACCAATTGCTACCTGTAAGGTTGGCTCCCGCCGCTATTCGAAAGTTTTTTAAAGCAACGCCTTTTACCTTATTTCTCCTTTTATTTTTATCATCATCTTTTGCGCAACAATGGAATATTCTCGGCAATGAAAGCCAGGTAGCATCGCTTGCGTCTTCTTACACGTCTGTCACCGTTCTCGATAATGTGCCTTATGTGATTTATCGCGAAGGAACAACTCCTGTTGTAAAAGTGAAAAGAAAAAATTTCATTACAGGCGCATGGGAACAAGTAGGTGATAATATTGGCGGCAATATCATTTATACGAGGATCTTTCTCGATAAGATCAATAACCTTTTCGTGTCTTATGTTGACGCAGCCAATGGAAACAGGCTTGCCGTAAAATATTATAACGATGATACTCAATTATGGCAACCGCTAAACAACGATGCGGCCAACCTGTATATTTCTGCAGGCTCCGTTAACAACGGTGTCTCGCAATACAGTTCCACGCCGCGAAGTTCGATGGCTTTTGATTCGGACAATAATCCATACATAGCTTTTGGCGACGGTACAAACCTTACACCTTTTGTAAAAAAGTTTGATGGCGTTTCCTGGACGACTGTAGGTTCCGGTGCTGTGAATGCAGCGGCAAAAGCTGTGGCAGTAAGCCTTGTTATTGACGAGGCAGATGTACCATGGCTGGCATTTGTTAGTTTATCTGCTACCAACTCTACTACCGGAAATATGACGCTTTATAATTACAGTGGCAGCACGTGGACGTCTGTTCCTGTAACCATTGGCGGCATCCGTCACACAAGCATGGCGCTTAATTCCGCTGGTAATCTTGCCATCGCCTATTTCAATACCGGCAATACCAACAGGGCTACCGTGATCGTTTACAACAAAGTTGCTAGTACCTGGAGCGCCGCAACTGCACTTTCTTCACGGGATGCACCGAACCTTAGTTTGATCAGCGATGTTTCCGGTAACCTGTATTGCTCTTTCATAGATTTTATTTCCAGTACACCCCGTTCCGTTGCGCGTGTGTTTAAGCAGAATACAGGTACTGCTGCGTGGAGAGAATTAAAAGATCCTTCAGTAGTAACAGGTATTGACGAGCCCATAGGAAATCTTACCATCGCCGTAGGAAGCGATACTTCAAGACCATTCATCGTTTATACAAAAACAAATTCATCTGGCATTTCCACACCTGTTGTAAGAATGTTCACTCCACCTGCCGCACCAGCAGTTCTTACAACCATCGGTGTCAGTAATATTACACCTAATTCAGCTCAGGCAACCGGCGACATTACTTCTGATGGCGGATCTGCCATTACTGAAAGAGGTATTGTTTACAGCACCACAACATCTAACCCAACTACTTCCAATACCAAAGTTGCAGATGCGGCAGGCGGCACCGGTTCGTTTACTGTTACCCTCAGCGGTCTTAATCCTGCTACATTTTATTATGTGCGTGCTTATGCCATGAACGGTGGTGGTACAACGTATGGCAATACTGTCCGACTGAGTTCTCTTGCTCAACCGGATGCTGTAGTAACAGGTCCCAAACAAATGGAATTCCTGAATCGCGGAGTAGTGGCGGTGCGCACTTCCGCCAGCAAAGTTTACATTGGCTGGCGCCTGTTAGGCAATGATCCTTCAGGCATTGCGTTTAATGTGTACCGTGATAGTGTAAAGCTGAATACAACACCTATTATTAACTCCACCAACTTTGAGGATAATACTGCCATCAACGGCTTTTACATCGTACGCACAGTGCTGAATGGGGTGGAAGGCGCTCCTTCTGCGCCTGTTTCCGTTTGGTCCAATAACCAATTATCCATTCCCCTGCAAATACCTCCCGGCGGCACTACGCCTGATGGTGTAGCTTATACTTATTCAGCCAACGACTGCTCTGTAGGCGATGTAGATGGTGACGGCGAATATGAGATCTTTTTAAAATGGGACCCTTCCAAATTGAATCATAATTCAGGCGGCTATTCCGGCAACCAGATCATTGATTGCTATAAGCTCAACGGTGCCCACTTGTGGCGCATCAACCTCGGACACAATGTAAATGCCGGTCCACACTTCACGCAATTCATGGTCTATGATTTTGATGGAGATGGAAAAGCCGAGATCATCCTGAAAACCGCAGACGGCACAGTTGATGGTGTGGGTAATGTGATTGGCAATGCAAATGTTGATTACCGCAACTCCAGCGGCTGGGTGCAACAGGGCCCTGAATTTCTCACTGTTTTCAACGGCCTTACTGGTGCAGCGATGGCCACTACTACTTATCAACCCGCACGTGGCAACGTTACTGACTGGGGCGATAATTATGGCAACCGGCAGGACCGTTTTGTTTCGGCTGTAGCATACCTTGACGGTACGCGTCCAAGCCTTATCGTGGGCCGTGGCTACTATGATAAATTGGTTCGCGCTGCGTATGACTGGCGTAACGGACAGCTCACGCTTCGTTGGATTTTCGATAGCAAAGATGCCGGTGATCCGGCCAACAATGCATTTTCCAGCCAGGGCAATCATCAAATGACCATAGGCGATGTAGATGGAGATGGAAAAGATGAAGTGATCAACGGTTCCAGCGCTATCAACGATGATGGTAAGCGCCTTTGGACCTATGGCTATGGCCATGGCGATGCGCTTCACATGACCGATATGGACCCTGATCGTCCGGGACAGGAGATCTGGCAATGCCTTGAATCACCAAGCCAGTATAGTCCTTATGGGCTAAGACTGAATGATGCCAAAACAGGTCAAACCATTTTTGGTGTACCAACTACGGGCGATGTTGGCCGTGCGCTGGCTGCGGATATTGATCCCAACCATAAGGGCTACGAGATCTGGGGTTCTTCCGGCAACCTGTACAATGTAAAAGGTGAGCAGATCAGCACCAATAGACCTACAAACGGCAGCCAGGCCGTTAATCACGCCGTGTGGTGGGATGGCGACCTGGGTCGCGAGTTATTGGATGGCACGATCATGGACAAATGGAATCCATCTACCAATTCATTGAATCGTTTGTTTACTATTTACCTTGCTGCTCCGGTTTCATCGAACAACGACACCAAAAAGAATCCGGCGCTCACCGCTGACCTGTTTGGAGATTGGAGAGAAGAGATCATCCTGCGCCGGTCAGACAACACAGCGCTGATCCTTTTTACCACCACTATTCCAACACAGCACCGCATCTATACACTGATGCACGATCCGCAATACCGCACGGCTATTGCCTGGCAGAATTCCGGCTATAACCAACCGCCTCATCCCGGCTTTTACCTGGGTTACGACATGGCCGCACCACCAGTGCCCAATATCGAAGTAAAATATCTTTCACAACCAGAAGTTTCAAATATCATTACAAGCACCCGTTCATCAGGATGTGATACAGCTGTTCAATATACTGCTGAAGCTCTGGGATTTCCGGCTCCGGCTTATAGTTATAGTTTCTCAGGAGCTACCACAGGTTCAGGACAAGGCACAGGTTCTGGAAGCGTCTTTAATAAAGGCACTACTTCGGTCACAGTTACAGCTACAAACTCTGTTAATACCGTACAGTATAATTTCGATATAACGGTTAACGATTCTATCAATCCTGTTTTGATAGCTCCGTCAGCCAAAACAATTGGAACAAACAGTGGCTGCAAGGCTGCCGGTATCTCATTAGGCGAACCAACTGTTTCAGATAATTGTTCAGATGCAAACAATTTAATAGTTGCCAATGACGCACCGGCTGAATTCCCCATTGGTATTACAACAGTAACCTGGACAGCTACCGATGCGGACGGTAACACAAGTACAGCTACACAGATCATAATCGTGGCCGATAATCAAAAACCTGTGTTAACTGCTCCTGCTGCACAGTTCTTTTGCTATAATGCAAATGGATATGCTGTTCCTGTTGCTGCTGCAGAAGATAATTGTGGTGTGGCCAATGTTAGCTATACTATAACCGGTGCTACTGTAAGAAATGGCTCAGGAACTGATGCAAACGGAAACTTTAATGTTGGCGTTTCCACTATTACATGGACGGTTACAGACATTCACAACAACCAAACTACCGGCGCTACAACCGTTACCGTAAATGCACCTATCACCACTGTTATTCCGGATGTATATGCAGTTAACCAGGCTACAGACAATAAGAATACGCTTTATATTGGCTATGGCCCTTCATCGCTTACCGTAAATGCAATAGCAAGCGGCGGTACATCTCCTTATACTTATCAATGGAGTTCAGGGCAGACCACTTCGTCTGTCAACCTGAATAGTGCAGGCACCTATACCGTAACGGTAACCGATGCGAAAGGTTGTATTTCACAGGCATCTATTATCATTAATGTACTGGATGTTACCTGCGGAAATAAGAATGATAAAGTGATGGTTTGTCATAACGGCGCAGCTATTTGCGTAGCTTCCAATGCAGTGCAGGCGCATCTGAATCATGGCGACAATCTTGGCCCTTGCATTACATCGGTTGCGGGAAGGATCGAAACGCCTGTGACAGATATTTTTGCTGCTCCGTTGGTATCGGTTAATCCAAATCCATCTGCTGGACAGTTTACCATTCAATTGAAAAATTACCAGGCATCAAAAGCAACTGTAATGATCTTTGACCTCAACGGAAGGATCGTTGTACAAAAACCAGTTGCAATAACCGGGAATGATCAAACCATAAAATTGGATATTTCCAACTATCCACAAGGCTTATATCTACTTAAGGTTATAGGCGCCGGAGGTATCGTAACAGAAAAATTAGTATTACAGAGATAGCCGTGTTACTATTTTAAATAAAAAGGCTCGTTCAGGATTTCTGAACGGGCCTTTTATCGCTTCTTTCAAAATATCCATGAAACTCTTGGATTCATCTGACTTATTTTAGAGGATCAATTTTAAAAACCTGATTACCTGTTACTGCTAATTGTTACAGCACCACCTATTTCCTGCAATACACCTCAGACTCCTCAATAGGATACTTCTTCTCAAGATCAACATCGTTATAACTTTTCTTCGATCCCCAGGAAAATAGTTTCTCGAAAAAAGGAAGCATTTTTTTATTCTTTATTTTACTGAGGAAGTAAACTTCGTGCTCTTTCTCCTTTATGCCCATTTCATAAAGTATCTTATTGTGCCTGATGATGCCAAGCTCATGAAAGTATTGCATCATCCTGAAATATTCGCACACATTGCCGCTTTCCAGTTTTCCCGCAAAGTAAAAAGGCATAAACCAACCAATGACATAACATGAAAAGGAAATCATTTTGCCAATGATATGGAACCTGATCTCATAATATTTCGATACCGGGATATTGTATTCGCGCATGATCTCCAGCACTTCCCTGCGGTGATTCCATTCGTCCAGCTCAATTTGCCTGATCGACGCTTTCTCAGCTTTATCTTTCACAGATCCTGCATGCCCCTGGTAAGCAAAGGCGGCAGCTTTTTCCGTAGAATAGGCACGCTTAAGCAGGTCTATCAATTCCTTGTGTTCAATCTTTGTCTTTCCTACTGGCTCGGGGTTCATTTTAAGAATTGCCCGTGTTTACAGGGCATCCTGCGAATGTACAACAGGATATGGCTCGGACGAGCGATTAATATGCATACCTGCCCGGCTTAAAGTAAATCCAGGGTGGTCAAACGCTAAAAAACTTTTATTTCCCAGATGCCCATTGCACCTTTTTGTGCCGTTATTCTCAGGTAACGCGCCTTTCCAATGCCCGATGCGGTTTGCGGCGAACGCTGCAAAGCCTCTTGCTGCTGGTACACTTTACTCCAGTTTTTTCCATCGGTGGATTTTTCCAGCGTCCATGCATGGCCGTAAGCAGGCAAAGTAAAAAACACTTCGCATTGTTTTAAGATCATTGCTTTTCCCATATCCAATACATACCAGGGAGTAACATCTGCAGAATCAGGTATCCACCGGGTGCCGTTTGATCCATCCATGGCCTTGTTGGGATGATAGCTTGAAGTTCTGCTTCCAGTAACAGCATTAGCGCCGCTTGCCCTTGAACTGAAATTCTTCAATGCATTAGGCAATGTGTCAATGGAGGCTGTTATGGTTTTATCAGGTTTGAAACTGGAAGCGCTTGCATTAGCAGGGATTACAGGATTTTTCCTGCGTGCGTTATTTTTCGCAAGATACCCAACACCCTGGGCATCTAATGATACCCGCTTGATGGTACTATCAGTATTGAACGCAATCCTGTTCGCCCATACCTGCCGCGTAGTGCCGCCTTCGCCGTACTCCAGGTATAAAAAAAGATATTCATCCTTACCTGGTAATTGGAAAACATTTCCGTGGCCGGGTCCCCAGATGTTCTTGTGTACATCAGAATAAATAAAAATATTGTCGTTCACGGGGTTGGTAAATGGCCCCAAAGGCCCGGAATTGCTTATCGTGTATGCATTGCAGTAATTGGCATTTGCTGACAAAGTGTAGATGTAATAATAAACACCTTTTCTTTTGAACATCGCAGGCCCTTCGGAATAACCTGCGTGCTTTGTGGGGACCTGTACTGCAGGACTGTCAATGCTCAGCCAGTCTGCGCTTAGTCTGCCTGCATTGCGTCGTCGCCAGAAAATATAGGCTTGCCCGTCATCATCAACAAATGGTTCTCCGTCGATATCAGCTATAAGCGGTTTAGACTCTTCACCTGACTTGTCAGGTTGTTGAAAATAAATACCGGTTCCATTTGCAAAGCGAAACGGGCCTTCAGGCTTATCGGCAATAAGCACGTAAGTGCCCATTTGTTCATCGGGCTTTACAATAGTGGCGAAAAGATAATAACGACCATCTTTTTTTAAAACCCTCCCCGGCGCCCAGTACCGGAAATAGCCCAGCTTTTGTACGCCTTTTGCATCCGTATAAGTATATGCCTTGCTCCAGTCGATGCCGTGAATCAGCGTGCCCTCAAACTCCCAGTTCACAAAATCCCTGGATTTCCAAACCACGGGCGGACCCATTTGCGCAAGGCCTTTGTCAATATCAGTAGTGCCATAGAGATAATAAGTGCCGTCGAATATGGAAAGTGAGGGATCGGCCACAAAATCCGGAATGATTGGATTGAATGTTTGCCTGGTGGATTGAGACCATGCAAGGTTGCTGCAGACCACAAGCAAAGCAAACTGTAAAGCGGTGATGAATTTTCTCATTCTATTTTTTTTGCGGTCATGCTAAATACGCCATGAAGAATATCATGCTGAAATAGGTCCACAACAGGGCAAACAGCACATGAATGGTAGTTTCAAATTTCTTTCCTTTCCAGTGCAGCGAAGAATAGCCGAAGAACTGAATGAATAATCTTGTCGCCCAAAAAATACCAAGCCCAAAGCAAATCTTTTTGCCAAGACCGGTGCTTGTCATTTCAATTGCAGAAGTTAAGCAAAGTAAACCCATAAGGAACACCATCAGTGCAACAAAGAAAGCATGCACATACATCAGTTGCCTGTTGATATGGCTTATTAAATTCAGTTCATCCTTCCATTTGAAATACCTGGGAAAGATCACATGAAGAAATGCGAGCAGAATAAGCAGTATGCCTGTTATTTTAAGATGCAGTTCCATTTTTTTCCAGCACAAAGGTTGTTATAAATGGGGTGATTTTTATTTCCTTCTCAATCATTAATCCTGAAAGACGAAAGGTTTTGAGCCAGGTTGCCCTGGAGTGAAAATGAAAAAAGCCGATGTTGTAAGCAAGAAAATTTGCTGCGTCTCTAAGGTGTTCCGTAACAATGATCTGGCCGGATGCTGCCAGTACCCTGCGAAGTTCCTTGAAAAAATAAACACGTTCTTCATCATTCCGTATTTCATGTGCCGATAGCATGCAGAAAACCTTATCTACCGCATTATCTTCTACCGGCAAATGCTTTGTATTTACGGGTAGGGTAGCGGGATCGGCGGGGTATGCTTTTCTTGCTCTTTTAATGGAAACTTCCGTGTGCTTTTCAGCGTCGTAAAAATCGGCCAGTATAAATTGAGCATGTTGAAACCTGCTCCTGAGTAAATCGCTGGTTTCATCAAACCCGGCATTGATGTTCATTATTTTTCCATTGCCGGTTTGTTTGATGTTTTTCAGCCATGCAAACTTGTAAAGATCAGAGAAGTCGTAGATATAAGATGAAACAAACAGGGAAATTAAAATGGAACAGATCATGATAATTGCCAGACAGTTTGCGGCAATTCGAAACGTCGGGCTTAAATTATTTCGAAATAAAAAGATGAGTGCGATAACACCAAATGATAATATGTAGTAATGCCAATTGAAACGGATGATGTTCCATACTCCCTGAAATGGTTTTCTCAAGCTGTCCATTGTTCAATTTTACCTTTTTTCCAGTAGTAAGGAATATTTTTTATGATGAAAGCGTTGGCAAGCCTGACGTTTTGCAGGTTCATTTTGTCTAAAAAAGAAAAGCTGTAATCAAGCACTTTCACGGGTGATGGTTCCCAGTTTTCCCTTACTCCTTCAATGAT
Organism: Chitinophagaceae bacterium; assembly: GCA_049689695.1. GTDB lineage: Bacteria > Bacteroidota > Bacteroidia > Chitinophagales > Chitinophagaceae > DASPKM01. Next base: position 14,995 of record JBAVMD010000181.1, read on the forward strand.
CAGCACTTCCTTTGTGTGGCTGTTGAAAGTAAAAGTAAAAGGCAGAGGGCCTGCAAATCTCCGGGCTTCTTTCCAGTTAGAAAAAGGCGAACCAACCGGGAGTTCGATGTTTTCACCGTTTGCAAATTCAACCGCCAATCTGAAACCGGATTTGTTCGAACTGAACTCAGAAGTTCCGTTGCTGCTGGTATGATGAATGTCTGTAGTTGTGTAATTATAATGGGTAAATATATTTCCGAAAAACTCCATCTTCTTTTTGTCGGTTTCAGATTTAAGAATGTACAACCCCCGCAATCGCTTTCCTTCTTTATTTACATACCTCACAAAAACGCGGTAACCGATCAAAAAGAAATCATTACCCATCATTTTGGGAAAACCTTTTGGCCTCAGCCCTTTGGTTTGAACCATCGCAACGGCAATAAAAGCCCATTGATCGTTGAAAGTATCTAATTGTAAACATGGAGGAATTAAGTGCTGAATCTGCTCCTTAGGAATAGCAAAGGTTAAAACCAGTGAGCTTTCAAAAAACGCTTCAACCGCAAAGGGATGATTTTTCAGAAATGATAGCATATTATTCGTTCACAGCTAAATTCTTATTAAGATGAAATTCGTTGTAATAGATTAAAAGAATGAATATGAAAGCAAAGATAGCGTTGGATTTTCCCCAAAGCAAGAGATCTGGTACTATAAAAAATTCCAGCGTATTCATTGCTGCAATAATGAGTATTTGCGCGGCTGCGTTAAAGCGCGACCAAATGCCGCTCAAAATCCAAACTGCCATTGCAATCTCCGAAAGCCCGATTAAAGTTGTCAGCAACCGTGCATGTTCATTACCTAAAATTTCTGCTACTATTTCCTGGTGACGCGGTACAAGGTTCAGCACTTTACAAAAAAGTCCGTTAATGAGCCACACAGCCGCAATCAGGTAGTTTAGCAGCTGGTGTGTATTTCGCTTTGTCATTGGGTGAAGGTGGTTCGCCAAATATAGGTAATGGCAGAATTAAAAAGTTTATCAATAAATTGCAACTATGAAGTATCGGAATGATCACTTTAAGATTTGAAAGATGAAAAATTTAATAATGTTTATTACTTGTCTTAGCTCTTTAAGCATTTGTGCACAAGAAGGTAAACCTGAATTTGACGGACATAAGTGGGAAGCTCCATACCATCTTTCAATGCCTAAAGACTGGGCGATCGAACGATTTCTTATCCCGATTTCTTTTGCCCCAGACATTCGTTATAAAGGAGTTGAGGACATTCGCTTCACGCCCGGCTGGGCTAAAACTAAAGGTGAAGAATACTGGAGCTATGCTTTCCTATGGTATCTCGATGGCACTGTAGAAATGAATCCCTCGATAGTTGAACGCAATTTGAAAGCTTACTATACCGGTCTCGCTAATGTAAACATCGACTCTGCCAGGCGCAGCACGATTGGCGGAAAATTAAAGCCCGCTAAGACATCTTTCCAGGCTATCCAAACAAAAAAAGGAGATTTGAAAACGTTTAGCGGGACTGTCGAAATGCTGGACTATATGCAATTGAAGACCATCACGCTGAATTGCATGGTACATGTAAGGTCTTGCCCTGAAGATAAAAAGACGATTGTGTTTTACGAATTATCGCCGCAACCTTACACCCATAGCGTTTGGCTTGATCTTGATAAGCTATGGCTCGATTTTGCCTGCAAAAAATAAGCTCTGAATATTTTTATTTTTTCAATCTGTACGCGACCTTAAGATCAAAAGATGGATACCAGTGGTTTAGAGGATGTTTCAATCTGAATGAATACCCTGGTCCAACA
>JBAVMD010000182.1:0-2975 GCA_049689695.1 Chitinophagaceae bacterium
GGTTTGGGGTAGATGTGAAAAAGAACCTGCTGATCTCTCACCGTGCACACCTGATACTTCCTACACATCGTGCATTGGACAAGGCATCCGAAGTATCAAAGGGAACTGATAAGATCGGTTCAACACTTAAGGGCATTGGTCCTGCGTACATGGACAAGACCGGTCGTAATGGCCTTCGTGTAGGTGATCTGCTCGACAAAAGCTTTATCACATCATATATCAAGCTCAGGCTGAAGCATCAGCGCCTGCTGGATAATTACGGCTTTGCCGAGGATATTTCTGCCTGGGAAGAAGAATTCTTTGAAGGAGTGGAATTTCTAAAGCAACTAAACATAGTGAATGGTGAGTATTATATCAACGACCAACTGAGCGCAGGCAAAAGAGTATTGGCAGAAGGCGCGCAGGGAAGCATGCTGGACATAGATTTCGGCACCTTTCCCTTTGTAACCTCTTCTAATACAACTACTGCAGGTGTATGTTCCGGTCTTGGTGTTGCGCCACAGAAAATACGTGATGTGATTGGCGTTACCAAGGCATATTGCACACGTGTAGGCGGTGGGCCTTTTCCTACAGAGCTGCTGAACGAAACAGGGGAAGAGTTAAGAAAGATAGGCAATGAGTTTGGCGCTACAACCGGCCGGCCGCGCCGCTGTGGCTGGATAGACCTGGTAGCCTTGAAGTTTGCCTGTATGGTAAATGGGGTTACCAAAATAGTGATGACAAAGGCAGACGTGCTGGACAGTTTTACTGAATTGCAGGCTTGTACCGGTTACAAGATCAATGACATAGTGGTAAATGCTGTTCCTTTCCAGATGACGCGTGTGGCCATCGATCCTCAGTACACAAAAATGAGCGGGTGGAATATTGACAGTACAGGAAAGAAATCTGTTAACGAATTGCCCGGGCAAATGAAAGAGTACGTAAATTTCATAAATGAATTTGTAGGCGTTCCGGTAAGCTATATTTCAAATGGGCCTGGCCGGGACCAGATAATTTCCATATAATTATGAGTGTTTTTCTCCTCTAAAATTTTTTGCTGAAAAATTTGGAGGTTTAAAAACTTCGCTGAAATTTTACAAGAGTTAATCCAATGAAATATGGCAGCTAAGTCAGAAAAAAGTACTCCCAAAAAATCTGCTCCGAAACCGGCAGATGAATCTTCAAAGCAGGCTCCTTCTAAACCAACAAAGAAGGAAGAAGAAGATGATGACGATGAGTTAGATGAAGATGATGATACGCCTGCCAGCAAGCCGGCTTCAAAGAAAGCAGCTAAAGCTTCATCTAAGAAAAAAGACGAGGATGAAGAAGAAGAAGATGAAGCAGCTGGCGATGCTGACGAAGTAGATGAATGGGACAAGGTAGAAGAGGAAGAAGAGTGGGATCCCGACTTCGATGAATTTGACATACCCAAATCTAAAGTGAAGAAGGCTACCGGCGGTACCACTAAGAAAGCCGGCGGCAAAGAAGATGATGATTTCAACTTCGAAGATGATGAGTTCAAGGATATGGGATTGTTCAATGACTCAGTTGATGATGAGGAAGACGATTTTTAAAATATCGGTTTGCTATTGAACCGCATAGTTGCTTCTTTTGATATTACTGGATTCCCCAGTATAAAATTGCAAATGTTGAGTTGGTCCAGCCAGTTCAACATTTGTTGTTTTCTGGACGACCATAACTATGGTTTGCCGCCGCATACTTATGAATGCCTGTTGGGCGCGGGCGCATTGCATGTTACTGAAGCCGCTGCCGGCAGCGCATTTCAACAGTTGAAAATTTTTTCTGAACAGCATAAGGATTGGTTATTTGGCCATCTTGCGTATTACCTAAAAAATGAAGTAGAATCCCTTTCTTCTTCTCATACTGATGGTGTAAAATTTCCTGATCTTTTTTTCTTTGTTCCCGAAACTGTGATCCGGCTGCAGCAATCTGCTATGATCATTTCATGCAGCGCAAAAGATCCCGCAACGGTGTTTGATGAAATCTGCAACACGCAGATAGATGATAAAGAAAAGCATAGTGATGGAATTGCGATTAACAGCAGGTTCAATAAAGAAGAATATTTGCAGGTAGTACGTGCCCTACAAAAACATATTCTCCGGGGCGATTGTTACGAGATCAATTTCTGCCAGGAATTTTTTGCAGAGCATTGCCGTATACATCCATTGAGTGTATACCGTGCGCTTACTGAAATTTCCCCCAATCCCTTCACTGCATTTTACAAAACGAACGATAAGTACCTGCTGTGCGCCAGCCCTGAGCGTTATTTGAAAAAAACCGGACCCTTGGTTGTATCACAACCGGTAAAAGGCACATGGCAGCGCAACCTGCATGATGCAAAGCTGGATGAGCAAATGAAACTGGAGTTATTCAACAGCGCCAAAGACAGAGCAGAAAATGTAATGATCGTTGACCTTGTAAGAAACGATCTTTCACGCATTTGTGAAGAAAGCTCAGTGAAGGTGGATGAGCTCTTTGGTATTTACAGTTTTCCGCAAGTACACCAGATGATATCTACAGTAAGCGGAGAATTGAAAGCCGGGCTTCATTGGGCCGATGCCGTGCGCGCTACATTCCCGATGGGATCTATGACAGGAGCTCCTAAGAAAAGAGTAATGGAATTGATAGAACAATACGAGCGAACGAGGCGGGGAATTTTTTCGGGAGCTGTTGGCTATGTAAGCCCGGAGGGGGATTTTGATTTCAATGTTGTTATCAGGAGCATATTGTATAATGAAACGTCGGAATACCTTTCCTACCAGGTTGGCTCAGGTATTACATTTTACAGCGATGCAGAGAAGGAGTATGAAGAATGTTTGTTGAAGGCTATTGCGATTAAGAAAGTATTAGAATAAGTTATAGCGCAGATGAAAGAAGATTTTTGGATTTTGCAGATTATTCAGCGAAGCTGAATTAAGAACTCAATTACGCAACAACCAATCTGCAAAATCCAAAAATCCTCTTCTATCTGCGCT
>JBAVMD010000183.1:0-14831 GCA_049689695.1 Chitinophagaceae bacterium
GAATTGTATCTCGGCGGTGTGCAATTGGCAAGAGGCTATTGGAACAGGCCGGAGCTGACTGCTGAACGCTTTGTATTGCGAAACGGCGTTACAATGTACAAAACCGGTGACCAGGCCCGTTGGCTGCCCGATGGCAACATCGAATACATTGGCCGCGCAGACAACCAGGTTAAAATAAGAGGCTACCGTGTTGAGTTAGGCGAGATAGAAACTGTATTGCAGCAGGCTCCCGGCGTAAAACAAGGTGTAGTCATCGCCAAAGAAGATAAACAAGGAATAAAGAAGCTCATCGCCTACATCGTAATTGAGGGTACAACTAAAGATGAAATAATCAATCACCTGAAATTAAAGCTTCCGGATTATATGGTTCCGGGTATGATGATAGAACTGGAATCTTTACCACTTAACAACAGCGGCAAAATAGACAGAAAACGTCTGCCCGATCCCGAATCACTTGCCGGAGCGAAAGAGAAATACAAAGCAGCACGCAATGAAACCGAAGCAAAACTCGTAGCCATCTGGCAGAAATTGCTGGAAGTTGAACGCATTGGAATAGAAGATGACTTCTTCGCATCAGGCGGTCACTCATTGCTTGCAATTCAACTGATGTCAGCTGTCAGGAAAGAATTTAATAAGGCGATAGCCATTAAAGATGTGTTCGGGTATCCGACCATCGCCCGGTTATCTGAACTGATCAATGGCAAGCTGAATGCAAATACACTGTCTGCAATTACCCGCAGTGAAAGAACCGGCCGCCTTCCATTATCATTTGCACAAGAGCGGCTATGGTTCATTGACCGCCTGCAAGGCAGTGTTCAATATCACATGCCATGGGTATTCCGCCTGACTGGTGAGCTGAATGTTGAAGCGTTGCAGCAATCATTCAGGATGATTGTTAATCGTCATGAAATATTACGCACTGTTATAAAAGAAGAGAATGGCGTAGGATACCAGCTTATTACGGATGCTGATCAATGGAAACTGCAATACATCCGCCAGGAAGATATTGATTCTCTGCAGGATCACATTGAAAACTACATACATCAACCGTACGATCTTTCACAAGATCAGTTGCTGCGCGTGAAGCTCATCCGCGTTTCAGATACGGAGCACTTGCTTGTTGCCGTAATACACCACATTGCTTTTGATGGATTGTCTGTATCCACTATGGTGCAGGAGCTCGCAGAGCTCTATCGCAGCGCATGCGAAGGGCGGACTGCATTATTAAAACAATTGCCGGTACAATATGCTGATTATTCCATCTGGCAGCGCGCTTATCTCTCAGGAGAGACCCTCGATAAAAAACTAGCTTATTGGAAAAATAAATTAGATAATGTAGAGCCACTTGGTCTGCTGACGGATTATAAACGTCCGTCTGAACCCAGCATAAAAGGCGCTTCTGTTACAAGGCTGATAAGCAAAAGCATTCGCGACAGTTTTGTGCAGTTGTCGCAGCAGGAAGGTGTTACCCTGTTCATGTCAACACTGAGTGTATTTAAGGTATTGCTGTATCGCTACACCGCGCAGGCCGACATCTGTGTAGGCACTCCGGTTGGCGGACGGCATCAGCAGGAAATTGAAGATCTCATCGGTTTGTTCGTAAATACATTGGCTGTACGTACGCAGCTCGGGAATGATCTTTCATTCCGGCAGGTGTTGCAACAGGTGCGTCAGACAACACTCGATGCTTACGAACACCAGGAATTGCCATTTGAAAAAGTGGTGGAAGCATTGGGAGTAGAAAGAGATATGAGCCGTACACCGGTTTTCCAGGTGATGTTCAGCCTGATCAATGCGGGCAAATCATCGGCCTTAGACCTGGGTAACGTTCAGCTTACCACTGAAACGCAGGAAAAGCAAACTGCAGATTTCGACATTAGCTTCGATGTTGCGGAATCACCCGAAGGAATGCAACTAATTGCTAATTATTGCAGCGATCTGTACAGCGAAGCAACAATGGAACGTATGCTGATGCATTATGAGCATTTGCTGGAAGCCGTTATTGCTGATGCAGATGCCGCTATCGGCCTGTTACCTATATTATCAAACGAAGAACAACACCAGCTTACACAAAACGCGCAGGAACATATAAATGTTGTTCTGCCACATAACACTATAATAGATCTTCTTGAACAGCAGGTGCTGCAATCGCCTCATGCAACTGCATTGGTATTCGGACAGCAACAGCTTACTTATACTGAGCTGAATGAGCGCGCTAACCAACTGGCGCACTATCTGCGCAGCAAAGAAGTAAAAGAGGAAGCTGTTGTTGCGCTCTGCATGCCCAGAAGCTTCGAAATGATCATTGCAATACTCGGTGTATTGAAGGCCGGCGGGGCTTACCTGCCTATCGACCCTGAATATCCCGCTGAACGTATCAGCTATATGCTGGAAGACAGCCAACCGGTAACCGTGCTCACTACGTTTCAGCATGAATATTTGTTTTCTTCTGTCAGCAACGAAAGCGCAGTATTGTGTTTTGATGCAATTAAAGATGAATTGGCAGATCAGCCGGTTGAGAAACTGCAACTTGAGATTACGCGTAATCATCTTGTTTACATCATCTACACGTCCGGCTCTACGGGTAAGCCTAAAGGAGTAATGACAGAGCATGGTGCGCTCCTGAACATGGTGATGAGCATGACTGAGATGCTGAACATCGGCGCGAACGAAAGAATGCTGCAATTCTATAACTATTGCTTCGACGCTTCAATTGCAGAAATATTCCCTGCGCTGGTGAATGGCGCGGCGTTGATACTGATATCAGAAAGAGTGCGGTTGGATAAAAATGCTTTTGAGCGTTTGCTCGTCGATGAAAAGATCACGCACCTTGATGTTACGCCCGGATTTTTAAGTACACTGCAGCCCGGCAAATATGCAGCATTGAAACGGGTTATTGCCGGTGGCGAGCAATGTACTGCTGCCCTTGCAATACAGTGGGGCGCGCACGTTGCATTTTACAATGCGTATGGTCCTACCGAAGCTGGTGTTACAGCGACCATTTACAGGTATTCGAAAGAACAACAGATTTATAACGATGGATTGCCTATTGGCAGGCCATTGCCAAATACAAGTGTGTACATACTCGACAGGAATATGAATCCTGTTCCCGAAGGAGTTGCCGGTGAGTTATACATTGGCGGCGCACAGGTGGCGAGAGGTTATTTGAACAGGCCGGAGTTGACGGCTGAACGTTTTGTGACCAATCCTGAGCCTGGTCGAAGGGCGTTGTACAAAACCGGCGACCTTGCCCGCTGGCTGCCAGACGGCAATGTTGAATACCTGGGACGTATAGACGAACAGGTGAAGATCCGTGGTTACAGGATTGAATTAGGTGAGATCGAAAGCGTGCTGGCACAGGCCCCGGGAATAAAACAGGCGGTGGTGCTGGTGAAGCAGGAGCAAAATACAAAGCGATTGGCTGCGTATGTTGTGAGTAATGGTGATCTCGACCGGAATGCTGTCAACAAATATTTATCCGCGCACCTCCCTGAATACATGGTGCCTTCTATATTGTTTGATGTGCCGGAGATACCGCTTACATCTAACGATAAAATTGATAAAAAGCGGCTGCTGAGCATTGAAACTTCTTTAGCAGTTACTGATAACTACCAGGCCCCGAGTACGGAATCAGAAAAGCATCTTGCAGCTGTGTGGCAGGACCTGCTTGGCGTAGATCGTGTAGGCATTGAAGATAATTTCTTTGAACTGGGTGGAGATTCTATCATTACCATTCAGGTAGTGAGCCGCATGAAGCGGTTGGGTTATGAATTGTCCCCGCGCGATCTCTTCCTGCATCAAACCATTGCTAAGCTGTCCGCAGTGATCAGCGAGCGGGAAACGCTTGATAGCAAACCGCAGGGCGAGCAAGGCTTGCTGGAAGGAAGCAGTGGACTGTTGCCGATACAACAGGTATTTTTTGAAACTGAGCACGATGCGGCTTCTCACTATAACCAAAGCGTTTTGCTGGGCATCGATAAACAAATTGAACCGGCTCTGTTGGAAAAATGCATCAAAAAAATTGTTGCGCAGCATGACAGCATTCGTTTCCGGTATGTTCACACAGCCGATGGATGGGAACAAGTTTATGGTTCTTATGAAAGCGCACTTGATGTAGAGGACCTCACTGCTGTGAAAGCGGAAAGTCTCGCGGATACGATTAGGGAAAAAGGAGACAAATACCAACGCAGCCTTGATATTGAACAGGGGTTACTGATAAAAGTAGTGCTGATGCTCACGCTTGCTTCAGAAATGCATAATCGCCTGCTGGTAGTTATTCATCACTTAGCGATCGATGGTGTATCGTGGAGAATATTGCTGGAAGACCTTGAGCAATTGTTGTCTGATGAAAATGCGGTATTACCTGCTAAAACAAATTCTTACCGCGAATGGTACAATGCGCTGTTGAATTACAGTAACAGCAAAAAATTGATTGCTCAGCAAAACTATTGGCGCAAAACCGTGCAGGCTTATAATCCATTAAAGCTCGATAATGAATACCAGGGCATTTCCAGGATGAGCGATATGGATATTCATAGTGTAACACTGCCGGCAGAGCGCACGCTTGAATTGCTGCAGCAGGTTCCACAGGTGTATCATACAGAGATCAACGATATTCTGCTTGCCTGTCTTGGCCGCACATTGGCTACATGGAATGACAGCGATAAAATAGTGATCGGCCTTGAGGGCCACGGACGCGAAGACATGGGTGGATCAGACCTGACTCGTACAACGGGTTGGTTCACCAGCTTGTACCCTGTATTGCTGGAAGTGCCGCAAGACAACAGCAATGCAAGCTTGCTGAAAAGCGTGAAAGAGCAAATGAGAAAAATGCCGGACAAGGGAATGGGCTACGGCATTTTGAAATACATGAAGAAGGATGCATCGTTGCAGGGCGAACAGCCTTGGGACATCCTATTCAACTACCTTGGACAGGCTGATAATGTGGTAAACAAAAGCCGCTGGTTTACCGGCGCTGAAGAATCAACCGGCCGCACCTTGCATGAAGATGCTGTGTGGACCAATAAGCTCGAAATAAACAGCATAGTGTCCGGCGGTGAGCTCATCATCAAATGGAGCTACAACAATAAATATTATCGTCAGGACACCATAGAGCAACTGGCTGCTCAGTATGTGGCAGGACTTGAAAGCATGATCGCTCATTGTATCGAGCAATTCAAAACAGGCCCGGTATCTACACCATCTGATTACGGTTTGCAGGAAGTGGGCTATGAAGAGCTTGATAATTTCCTGGAAGAAAATATCAATGGCCGTCAAAGAAAAGATTTGATAGAAAGCATGTACCGGCTGAGCGGTTTGCAGGAAGGCATATTGTTCCATGGCCTGTATGACAAACAGGCGGGCGCATATATGCAACAGGTAAAATGCGAGATCGTTGACCTGGATATTGATGCATTCCGTAAGAGTTGGAACACACTTTTGCAAAGACATACTATTTTAAGAACAGGTTTTCATCACAATGATCTGCCTGTTCCGGTACAATGCGTTTACCGTTCAGTAAGCATGCCTGTGGAAGTGCTGGATTATCGCGCGTTCTCCGCAGGAGAACAGTTGTTGAAAATAAAAGATTACCAGGCTGCTGATCTGCGTAAAGGATTTGATTTCAAACAGGCGCCGCTGATGCGCGCAACCCTGATTCAGTTGAGTGATAACAGGTATAAAATGTTGTGGACAACGCATCACCTGCCGCTCGATGGATGGTCGGTTCCTATGCTGGTGCAGGAGTTCCTGCAGACTTACGATGCGCAGGTTTCCAGTTCAGCAACCATCGTTGTAGAAGAAGACCGTTACGAAGATTACATCCGTTATATTGAAAGTACAGACAAGGATAAAGAAGAGGAATACTGGCGCACCTATCTTGGCGCAATTGAAGGCGGCACCTTGCTGCCCTTTGTGTCAACTGCAAATGAGCGTACGCTTGGCGTAAGTGAATACAGGGAAGAGCCCTGGCTGCTTGGCGAAGAATTAAGTGCGCGTGTGGAAGCTTATGCGCATCAACAGCGTATTACAGTAAATACGCTCATGCAGGGCGTGTGGTCATACCTGCTGCATCGTTATACCGGCAATGCACATGTAGCGTATGGTATAATGGTTTCGGGACGTCCTGAAAATCTGTCAAATATCGAGCAGCGCGTAGGAATGTTCATCAATGCCATTCCATTGCATTCTGTTATGGATGAAAATAAAACCGTTGCTGAATGGTTGCAGGCGTTGCAGGCCCAACAATCTTTATCTCTCGAATATCAATATACGCCGCTTGGCAAGATACAGACCTGGGTGGATACGCCGGGTGAACTGTTCGACAGCATGATGACGTTCCAGAACTTCCCGGTAAGTAAGATCGTTTCATCGCATGAATGGAAACTGAAGGTGGAGAATCTCGAAGTCTATGAGCCTACCTCAAATTATCCTTTCAGTATTCGCATTCTGCTTGGGAAGGAAATGTACATCCAGTTCATTTACAGGGAAGAAGTATTGCAGGCAGCATATGCAAAACAGATACGCCATCATTTCGAGAACGTGCTTTTGCAATTGATCGAAAATGCATCGGGTAAGTTGAATGACATTCATGTGCTTTCACCAGCGGAGGAATGGCAGGTGACTGAAGAATTCAATGCTACTGATAAAGATTATTCAATCGATAAAACAATTCCTGATCTGTTTGAAGAGCAGGTGGAATTGTATGCGAACGAAATTGCATTGGTGTTCCAGGATGAGCAGTTCACATTCCGTGAGCTGGATGAGTTGTCGAACCAGTTTGCTTATTACCTGCAAAGCAAGGGCGTGAAGGAAGAAACGCTGGTGCCTGTTTGTTTGGACCGGTCTGCTGATATGATCGTTGCTATCCTGGGTATTCTCAAAGCAGGAGGAGCTTATGTTCCCCTCGATCCTGCTTTGCCTGCAGAGCGCATTGGCTACATGCTGAACGATACCGGTGCAACCATCATCGTTACAGCTTCTGATCATGAGGAATTGATAGCCACTCAAAGTCCGGGTGGCGAATTGATCTGCATCGATACACTTAGAGAGCTGTTGCCGCTGCTTCCATCTGAAAAACCAGCGCGTTCAACTACCGCAAGCAATCTTGCTTATATCATATATACTTCCGGCTCAACAGGGTTACCAAAAGGAGTGATGATAGAACACCGTGGTGTTATCAATCTTACTTACAATCAGGTTGCCCCACTGAATCTTCGTCCGGGTATTCGTGTATTTCAATTTGCATCGTTCAGTTTCGATGCATCCTGTCATGAAGTATTTACAACATTATTGAATGGTGGAAGATTTGTAGTTGCACCGAAGGAAACTTTGCTGGACACTAAGCTGCTGGCAGAGTTGCTCAATAGACATGAAATAGAACTGGTCACACTTCCGCCAAGCTATCAATCAGCCATTGGTGATGAAATTGGCGGACTGAAAACGGTGATCTCAGCAGGAGAGATGCTGAACACAAAGCTTGCTGCAGATATCCAACAAAAAGGAATTAAGCTCATCAACGCTTACGGCCCAACAGAAAATACAGTAAGCTCTATTCTCTCTACTGATCCCTTGCATGCAAGCGGTTGTGTAACTATCGGAAAGCCGTTGGATAATGTAAAAGCATACATACTGGATAGCAGGATGCAACCGGTGCCGGTTGGTGTAACCGGAGAATTATATCTCGGCGGTGTGCAGCTTGCAAGAGGATATTGGAACAGGCCGGAATTGACGGCAGAACGCTTTGTTGTGCGTCCCTCGACTTCGCTCAGGATGTACAAAACCGGCGATCAGGCACGCTGGCTGCCCGACGGCAATATTGAATACATCGGCCGTGCAGATGACCAGGTTAAAATAAGAGGTTACCGTGTTGAGCTTGGAGAAATAGAAACCATTTTACAACAATCACCCGGCGTAAGGCAAGGTGTTGTGATTGCTAAGGAAGATAAACAGGGAACGAAGAAGCTCATCGCTTACATCGTCATCGAAGAAACAAATAGAGAGGAAGTCACTAACTACCTGAAGTCAAAACTGCCTGAGTACATGGTGCCGGGTGTAATTATTGAGCTGGAATCTTTACCACTAAACAATAGCGGTAAGGTAGACAGGAAGCGCCTGCCCGATGCAGAATCACTCACAACAACAACAGAAAAATACAAAGCTGCGCGAAACGAAACAGAAGCGAAGTTGGTTGCCATCTGGCAGGAACTGCTGGAACTGGAACGCATTGGAATAGAAGATGACTTCTTTGAATCAGGCGGTCATTCATTATTGGCGATACAACTGATCTCTGCCATCAGAAAAGAGTTCGGTAAAGAGATAGCCATCAAAGATGTGTTTGATTATCCAACCATCGCCATGCTTGCTGAACAGGTAAACGCTCAGCAGGAAGATGTAAATGGACTGCCGGCCATCACCCAATCAGAAAGAACAGATCGTCTTCCATTGTCGTTTTCACAGGAAAGACTTTGGTTCATCGATCGCCTGCAGGGAAGCGTGCAGTATCACATGCCATGGGTATTCCGCTTGACCGGCGATCTGGATGTTGATGCATTACAGCAATCGTTCAGAACAATTGTGAGCCGTCATGAAATATTGCGCACTGTGATAAAAGAAGAAGATGGTATCGGTTACCAGTACATCACAGATGCTGATCAATGGCAATTACAATACGTGGATGAAACTGATATCATCGCCGAAAGCAATACAAGGCAGGCTTTCATTGAAGAGTTCCTGGAACATCCTTATGATCTTTCCAAAGATGCGATGCTTCGCGTAGCACTCATCAGGATTTCGCCGGACGAGCACATGCTAGTGGCATTGCTGCATCACATTGCATTCGACGGATGGTCCATCTCCATTCTCGTAGAAGAATTGGTTGAATTATACCGCAGCCATTGTGAAGCGCGCGAAGCGATCTTAAAACCATTGCCGGTTCAATATGTTGATTACGCCATCTGGCAGCATACGCATTTATCAGGGGAAACTTTAGAAACAAAATTAGATTGGTGGAAGCAAAAATTGCGTGATGTGGAACCGCTTGCATTGCTGACGGATAACACACGTCCGCCCGGGCAAACCATTAACGGTGGTGTGATCCACAAACGCATGAGCAAACAATTGCGCGATGAACTTGCGTTGTTGTCGCAACAGGAAGGGACCACCATGTTCATGACCTTGCTCAGCGTATTCAAAGTATTGTTGCACCGCTATACCGGCCAGTCAGATATCTGCGTGGGCAGCCCTGTAGCAGGACGCCATCGCCAGGAAATAGAAGGACTCATCGGCCTGTTTGTAAACACGCTTGCATTGCGGTCTGAAGTAAATGGTAAAATGACTTACCAGGAACTGCTACAGCAGATCAGGCAATCTACCATTGAAGCCTACGAACACCAGGATGTGCCATTTGAAAAAGTGGTGGAAGCGCTGGGCGTAGAAAGAGACCTTAGTCGCTCTCCCGTTTTCCAAGTAATGTTTGTATTACAAAATCTGCCTAAGAACACTGCGCTCGATCTTGGGAATGTTAGCTTGAGCGGCGAAGAAGCCGGCAGTATCACCTCCAAATTCGATCTTAATTTATCGATATCAGAATCAACAGATGGTTTATACGTGAGCCTCACTTATTGCAGTGATCTGTTCGTACAGGAGACCATCGAGCGCATGCTCATGCATTACGAAAACCTGTTGCAGGCAGTTCTTTCCAATAAAAACACCAGCCTGGAGCAATTGCCGATGCTTGCTGAACAAGAAGTAAAACAATTGCAGGAGTTCAGCACAAGCACTGTAGCATATCCTAAAGACAAAACAATTGTTGAGCTGTTTGAAGAGCAGGTGTTAAACATACCTGATGCACTCGCAGTAGTGTTTGAAGAAGAAGAGCTTACTTATTATGAATTGAACGAACGTGCAGATCAACTTGCAGCATGGCTGATGTATAAAGGAGTGAAGAAGGATGAATTTGTTGTCATATCCGTGAAGCGCTCACTCGAATGCATTGTTGGAATACTCGGGATACTCAAAGCCGGTGCGGCTTTTGTTCCCATCGATCCAACTTATCCCGACGAGCGCATTGCATACATGCTTTCGGATACATCGTGCAGGATATGCCTGGCAGATGCTTCGATCAAAGAAAGATCATCTGCAATCAGCAACGATGTACAATTCGTGAACATAAAAGAAGAGTGGGAGATGATCACGGCTGCACCTGCTGCTAAACCGGTGTTGCCAGCTGTAAATAATCTTGCGTATGTAATTTATACTTCGGGTTCAACAGGAAAGCCAAAAGGTGTACTGATCGCTCACCAGGCTTTGGTTGATCACGTATTCGGTGTAATAGAAAGTGCGGAACTGGAAGGCTGTGTTTCATTTGCCTTGTTTGCATCATTAGTGGCAGATGCCGGCCACTCCATGTTGTTCTCCGCACTTGTGTGCGGAAGCGCAGTGCATGTATTATCTGACGAGGTATTGACTGACGGCGAAAAAGTTGTCAATTATCTGCGCGATAACAGCATCGATGCTATTAAGCTTGTTCCTTCACTCTGGATGGCCTATGCCGATAACGATCATATTCCGCTTCCGCGTAGAATGCTGATGTTCGGCGGTGAATCTTTCCAGATGAATATTCTTGAGTTGCTTTCCAATGCAGGCTATGCAGGAAACGTATTCAATCATTATGGACCTACAGAAGCAACCATCGGTAAATGCATTCATAAGATCGATCTTGAGAGGAAATACGTAAACGTTCCGATAGGTTCTCCTTTCTCCAATACCAGCACTTATATTTTCAATCCTGCTTTTGAGCTTTGCCCGGTTGGTGTGCCCGGTGAATTATTCATAGGTGGTGATGGACTGGCAAATGGTTATCTCAACCTGCCAGAACTCACAAATGAAAAATTCATTGTGCTTTCCAATGGCGAAAGGCTTTACAAAACAGGCGATGTTGTAAGATGGTCACCGGAAGGTGACATTGAATACCTCGGCCGCACAGATGACCAGGTGAAGATCCGTGGTCACAGGATTGAGCTTGGTGAAATTGCCACAGCATTGCAGCTTGCACCCGGCGTGAAGCAGGGATTGGTTGTTACCAAAACAGATAAACTGGGTACAAAGCGGTTGGTAGGATATGTAGTACCAGAAGAGGGTTTCGATAAAGACAGCACAATGGTCTATCTGCGCAGCAAGCTTCCTGATTATATGGTACCTGCCATATTGATGGAACTGGATGCGATACCACTTACTACTATTGGCAAAATTGATCGCAGACGATTACCGGAGCCTGAGTTTGTAACAACATCATCGGGTACTTACGAAGCGCCGCGCAATGAAGTTGAAATTCAGCTTGCATCAGTATGGCGTGACCTGCTGGGCGCAGAACGCATAGGCATACACGATAATTTCTTTGAGCTCGGCGGAGATTCCATTATTACCATACAGGTAGTGAGCCGCGTTAAAAGGCTTCAGTATGAATTATACCCGCGCGACCTGTTCCTGCACCAGACAATTGCAAAACTTGCATCATTGGTAATGGAGCGGCAGGGATCAGCCTCACAAAGGGTGGGCGAACAAGGCGTGCTTACCGGCACGAGTGGATTATTGCCAATACAGCAAGGTTATTTAGAGAGCGAACCCGTTCACATTTCTCATTACAACCAGGGCGTGTTGCTTTCCATCGACAAAAATATCAACGAAGAAATTCTCGAAAAAGCTTTGCAATCATTGCTCAGCCATCACGATAGCCTCCGTTTCACTTACACGCAAACAACAGAGGGATGGCAACAGGTTTATGGCAATTACGAAGGGAAGCTGGATGTTGAAGACCTGCGTGCGTTGTCAGTCCAGGACTTGCCCGCAGCAGTAGAAAAAGCCAGCGAACAATACCAGCGCAGCCTTGATATTACCAATGGCCTGCTGATACGCGTAGCATTGCTGCTGACACCAGAATCGGAAACACATAACCGCGTGCTGGTAGTGATACATCACCTCGCAATAGACGGCGTATCCTGGCGCATACTGCTGGAAGACCTTGAGCTGCTGCTTACGAGTCTGTATGATAATGAACAGCCTGATCTTGGTTCCAAGACAAGTTCGTACCGCGAGTGGTACAATGGTCTTGTGAAATACGGGGAGACTAAAAAATTGCTTTCGCAGAAGAATTACTGGCAGAAAGTTGTACAGGCGTATCAGCCATTGAAAACAGACAAGCTTTATGAAGGTAATTGCCTCATGAGTGAGATCAGCAATCATGCAACCAAACTGAACGCAGAGCGCACCAAAAAGCTGTTGCAGGAAGTGCCGCAGGCTTATCATACAGAGATCAATGATATTCTGCTGGCATGTCTTTCAAAAACACTGGTGGATTGGAATGGTGGTAACGGACTGGTGGTGGGAATGGAAGGACATGGCCGTGAAGACATACTGGAAGGATTGGATATCAGTCGCACCGTAGGCTGGTTCACCAACATTTATCCTGTACTGCTTGAAGTGCAGCCGGCAACGGAAGAAGGTAGCCTGCTAAAGAGTGTAAAAGAACAGCTCAGGCGCATACCTGACAAAGGGCTCGGCTATGGCGTGCTGAAATTCGTGCACAGGACCGAATCATTACAGGGCGCACAGCCCTGGGATGTTGTGTTCAATTATCTCGGGCAGGCTGATAATGTGGTAAGTAAAAGCAAATGGCTCGCAGGCGCAGGTGAACCTTCCGGCAATCCTCTGAGCGAAGCTGTTGTTCGTCATCACAAATTGGAAGTGAACAGTGTGGTAAGCGGAGGTGAATTGAACATCAACTGGAATTACAGCAGCAAGCATTTCGAAGCCGCAACGGTGCAGCTTCTTGCCGACAAATACATCAACAACCTTGAAGCAATCATAGATCACTGCCTTGAAACAATTAAAAATGGCGGTGTGTATACTCCATCGGATTACGGCTTAACCACAGAGATCAGCTACGAGGAACTTGATAAGTTCATGGATGCTGAAGAAAGCTCAGATATGGACAGTATAATGAATTTCTAAAAAATCGCACGTCTTAAAAATAACTCAATGGAACTTCAGGAATTTATAAATGACCTTGAGAAGCAGAACTTTTACCTGATCGTGGAAGAAGGAAAGCTGGTTTTAAAAGCTGATAAGAAGAAGCTTACCGCTGAAGCTACGGACTCTATAAGAAAGAATGAAAAAGTGATCAGTTACATCCGGCAGAATAAAGACCGGTTGATCGAGCACATTTCTTTTTCAAAGGAGAAAACTGTGCGGAGGCGTTCGGATAACATCGATTCCATTTATCGGCTGAGCAGCCTGCAGGAAGGCATATTGTTTCATGGCCTGTACGATAATAAGGGCGGCGCTTACATGCAGCAGATCAGTTGTGAGCTCGTCAACCTTAAACCCTCGGCCTTCAGGCAGGGTTGGGACCATGTGATGCGTAACCACAGCATACTGCGTAGCGGCTTTTATTACGATTCATTTAAGATTCCGGTGCAGTGCGTATATCGTGAAGTGAGCATGCCTGTGAACAATGTTGATCTGCGTGGCATTTCCGATGAAGAGCAGTTACTGCGCATAAAAGAATACGAAGAAGCTGATCGCAGTAACGGGTTCAATTTTAAAGAAGCGCCGCTGATGCGCATTGGATTGTTGCGCCTGACTGACGATCGTTACCGCATGGTGTGGACGTATCACCATCTTTTGATCGATGGCTGGTCGATGCCTTTGCTGGTGGGAGAATTTTTACAGGCTTACGATGCGTTCGTTCTCGGAAAGCCTCTGCCTAAGTTGGATGAAGACAGGTATGAGGATTACATCAGGTACATCGAGCATCGTGACAAAGAGCAGGAAGAATTTTTCTGGCGCGGTTACCTGCAGGGATTGAATGAGCCGGCCTTGCTGCCATTTATAAATTCTTCTGCCCGCACAATGGGCGTAGCAGCTTTCAGCCAGGAAACACTCGTATTGAACGGAGAGCTTACGGCCGCCATGGAAACTTTCGCTCAACAGCACCGCATAACTGTAAATACAGTAATGCAGGGCGTATGGGCATTGCTGCTGCATCGTTATACAGGCAGTGAAAATATATCGTATGGCGTAACGGTATCGGGCCGTCCGGAAGACCTTGCAGGCATGGAACGTCGTGTGGGTCTTTACATTAACGCGCTTCCACTGCATTCCAACTTGAAAGATGAAAAGAACGTTGTGGAGTGGTTGCAGAAAATACAGGAAGACCAATTGCAGTCGAGACAATATCAATATACATCGTTGGCAGATATTCAACGCTGGATAGATGTGCAGGGCGACTTGTTCGACAGCATGATGAGCTTCCAGAACTTTCCCGTAAGCGAAGTGATATCGGCGCACCGCTGGCAATTGCAGGTGGAAAATATGCAGGTGCATGAACAAACTTCCAATTATCCGTTGAGCATTCGCGTGATATCTGGACGCGAGACGAATATTCAATTCATTTATAAATCAGCATTGCTTTCTGAAAGCCTTATTCATGGAGTAAGCAAGCAATTTGAGCAGGTGCTCCGCCAGTTGGTTTCACGCGCACATGAAAGCGTTCGTGATCTTGAATGGACCACGAATGCCGATCAGCAGCAGTTGGTTTCTTTCAATGCTACCTCCTTCGATTATCCGCGTGATAAAAGCATCATGCAGGTGTTTGCTGAACGTGTTGCAGCAACACCTGATGCCATTGCATTGGCAGCTGGTGAAGAGCAACTCACCTATAGCGAGTTGTCTGAGCGCGCAGGCCGCGTAGCTGCAGGATTGATTGCAAGAGGCATCCAACCTGGTGATCGAATTGGTTTGCTTTCTTACCGCGGTACTGATATGATCGTGGC
>JBAVMD010000184.1:0-4162 GCA_049689695.1 Chitinophagaceae bacterium
ACCATGGAAAAAGCTGCTTACTATAAAACGCCCGGCAATATCGAAAAAACAAAACAGCAGATGGAGCAGCAGTACCAGCAATTCATGAAGAATGGCGGAAAAGATTTTGCGAAGAACGCAGCTAACATGAGCCCGCAGGACATTCAAAAGATGATGCAGTTGGCAAACGCAATGAATGCCAGTAATAAGATCGGTGAGTTGGTGAACACTACCAGTATAGGAAGCTATTTATTTTTACCACAGGTGTCCAATAAACAAAGGCTCGTTTTTAAAGAGCGCCTTAATGGTAAAGAATTGTTCCCGGAAAATAGCGCTACGGTATATGCCTGGTTTCATTTGTCATTTGAGCAGGACCCAGATAGCCCATATAATGTAAAGGATTTGATGAGGCCGGGGAATTGACCTTAAAACCTTTTCTTTCATTACATTTGCTTAACAAAATCAATAACCATGGGATTACCAGTTAACGACAAAAACAAAGGAAAAAAGGGAAATAGTCAGAAGAATAATGCCCAGGGCTCTAAGTTCATCGGAAAGCCAAGCAGCAAGGGCGCAGCCGCTCAAAGGCCACATAAAGCTGGTGGCACGAGAGGAAGCTAAACAATGTTTTATAAACTATCAGATTGAATTGCGGGATTTCAGGTTTTTATAGTCCGGAATCCCGCATTTCTATTTGATGAGCATTACAAGCTAGTTACAACTGCCATTTTCAAATTGAGCCATTTTCAAATTTTCACATTTACTTCTTCTCCGGCATCTGCGACATATCAAAAGCGCCTTTTCTTAAGTTTATCCCATATTCCAAATATGCTTTCAGGCACGCAAGGAAATTAGCCCAGCCTTCCGTATTTCTTCCGTACCACTTAATGCCTTCCTCATTGTTCTCCTTGCTTTTTTCAGTGATGCGTACAAAAGTTTCATTGTCCGCCTTTGGCTCTAAGGTGATCTCTACAATCGTTTCTGTTCCATCCATATCATCCCAGGCATACGAGATGAATTTATCGGTCTCTGCTTTTTTTACCCGGACAGGAAACTGCATATCGAATTCAGGAAACTGCCACGTGAGTGTTTTCCCTTCTTCCATACGACCCGTGCTTTTTGAAATAAAATAACCCGACATTTTTGCGGGATCCACAATTGCTTCGAACACTTCGTGCGGGGGCTTCAGTATTTTAAGGCCGGCTTTGATCTCAAGTTGCATGGCGTAAGATTTGTTTAAAGGTAAAAAGAGTTTACGTTTACACGATCGCTGTTACTTTCATTTTTGCAGGACTAAGCATGCCCGGCGGTACAAATTCTATGATGTTCTTTTTCAGGTGCTCTAATAATTTAACCCGTGAAAAATTTTTTGCCGTAACAAGACTTATTTCCCTCACCGGCTTTGGCCTTGCAAATTCCCGCAGGTTCTTTTTCTGCCCGGGTTTAAGCGTGAGGGTTGCCAGATAAGGTACGATGGTAATCCCATCGTGCCTGTCTACCAGGTTGATGAGCGTTTCAATACTGCCCGCCTGGTAATGCAATCCCTTCGCTGCAGTGTCCTTATGCTTCAGCTCGCAGAGATTAAATACCTGGGTGCGCAGGCAATGTCCTTCTTCCAGCAGCCACAGGCTATCGAGAAAGATCTCTTTAGGCAATAGATACTTTTTGCGGGAAAGTTTTTCATGCTTAGAAGCATAGGCCAGGAATTCTTCATAAAAAAGCGGATGCTCGCTTATAGAGGGCTCACTTAAAGGCGTTGCCAACAAACCGATATCCAATTCTCCGGTCTTCAATTTCATAATGATCTCATCAGTTACCAATTCCTTAATGTATATCCTCAGATCGGGATATTTTGTTGTAAAAGATTTCAGGAACAAAGGCAACAGGTATGGTGCAAGCGTGGGGATCACTCCTAAACGAAGTTCCCCGGATATTTCGCCGCGAAGGTCTTTCACATAAGTTTTCAGGCTGTTGGCCTCGGCCAGTATTTGCCGGGCGCGCAGGATCACCTCCTCTCCTTCCCGCGTGGGTTTTACAGGCTGACGCGTGCGATCGAATATTTTCACTCCCAATTCTTCTTCCAGTTTTTTGATCATCATGCTGAGCGTAGCCTGGGTAACGAAGCACTTCTCTGCAGCAACAAAAAACTGGCGATAGTTGTCAACCGCCACCACATACTCCAATTGCGCAAAGTTCATAACTATAGATTTTGTCTATATAAAGATAGAAAATATCAGTTTTAATTATATAATGATAAGCGGATATTTGTATTGTAAAACTCAGCAGAACAATTCTACGATTCAAGGATAACCTTGTATCGGATACAAATAATAGTTCGTTATAGCGAACTCCTATGGAAAATTTTGGTTGGAAGTTTAACGACTGGTAATAGTTCCTCAGAGAGGTAATAATATTAGCTAATCAGCTTCAAAGCGGGTTAGCTAATTTTTTTTCCGGTATCTTCTCAAAACAACGAAAGCCGGTATTGCAAGCACAGCAAGGAACAGCCATTTCATATTTGAACGCTTTGGGTAAACAATAGGATCTGTTTTTCCCATCATGATCGCGGCAGACCAGTAATAAGGCAATGCTTCCCGGTCAGCAGTATTATCAATAAATTCAAGCTTGGCCATTTGCAGGGCTACATCCAGCGAGTGCCCTTCTGCCATGTATTTATAAAATAATTCAGTAAGCCTGTAGGTAGATCTATTTTCCACCGCCCACAGGTTAGTGATGGATGAAGGTATTCCCAGGGCCGCAAAGCCCCGGTTAAAACTGAACACTCCTTCGCCCTGGTACACCCGACCACCTGCTGATTCACATGCTGACAAAACGATCAAACGCGTAACTGATCTTTCCTGCGGCATCAACTCAGATAAATAAAGCGGTGCATCTGCAAAATAGATCACAGGCTCATTATGCCCGCTGCTGTCTGCACTGCTGTCAGACGCATGCGTATAGAACTGAACTACGCTGTACTCAGAAAAGCTGCTGAGGAATTTTTCTCTTGATGCTTTTTCCCCTACCAGGTCCAGGTAACCGCCATAAAAGCGATGAATCTTTTTCAATGAAGCATCACTACCCTCCAACGGAGGAAGATTTAAGCGTGATGCGTATCGTACAGGAGCCACGCCTAATAAAAATTTTTCGCTGTGCGTGCTGTCTGAGCTGAAACTGTTTTGCAGATAGCCGGCAGAATAAGTATAGCTCACCGCATAATCCTTAACAAAATATACCGGCTTTTCAAGCGTGTTATCAGTGATCAATGCTTCAAACGGAAAATAGCTGCCATCGGGGGAAATGATGATACGGCCTTTGCTTACGGGCATACCCTGAAAGAGCAAATTGTATAATTCATGCGCCGTTTTACGGTAAGCTGTAAAATTGCTGTTCAGCCTGCCGGCATCGGAAGTATAATACAAAAACGCAGTGGTAAGTGTGTTGTACAATCTTTTATCGATCTTTTTCAATTGAACGCCGGCTGGCGTTACCAGTAGCGAGTACACAGCGCTGTCGCCCGCGAAAAGTTCCAGCAACACCTGCCTTTCTTTCATTAGCATCTGCTGCACACTGTGAAGGGAAACAGCATTTGTATCGATCATATTGCTGTAGTATAGCGGATTCCTTTTTTTTACGAGCCCTTCAAGGCTGTAAATATCATTTATGATCTGCGACCTTTGCACGCTCAGCCTGGCATACTCGTCAGGGTTTGACGCAGCCGCTTCGGAAGCGTGATCTATTTCCGAAAGCTTTTTTCTCATCTGGATCATGCGCGTGATGTCTTCCGCAGCCAGCCAATGTTGCGCAATAAGCTGATCATTCAACAAAGTAGCCCTGCTTTTCTCAAAAAAATAAAATGCATCTGAGGTATTGTTCTGTAACAAACATGCTTCGATGGCATGCTCGTACAGGCGGCGCGTATCGTTTCTCCAGAAAAGTTTGGAAGATGTTTCGGATTGCTCAGCCTTGATCCTGTTAAGCAATGCATCCGCGATCTTGTAAGTGCCTATAGCGTGCATCAACTGCAATGCATTGCCATTCTGTTTGTATTGTTGCAGGTAGGCATCTCCTTTGTCCATTACAAGGCTGGCGAGATAGTGTACTTTTTTATAACTTTTCATTTCATCCAACGAAGCCTTGAGCAAAAAAGTTTCGTTTGCGCCCGGCTTTACCTGGTCAAAGG
>JBAVMD010000185.1:0-6921 GCA_049689695.1 Chitinophagaceae bacterium
ATAATTTTCCTTGCCCACATTATCCTCCAGCACTTTCTTAAGACCGTCGCGGATCTTCTGCTTGCGGGCAGGCTCCAGTTGAATGATGACATCCTGCTGCTTTGAAATATTATCTATCCGCTGACGCAGATCATTCTCCAGCGATCTTCCTTCATCTTCCCTGTGCGCATTCAGATCATTGATCGCGGCCTGCAGTACGCTGGTGAATTGTTCCCATTCATCATCCGTAAGCGTTTCGCTTGTGGGCGTGATCACTTCGGGAAGTTTAAGAATGCTGCTGAGAATAGTGGATGCATCCAGGGATAATTCTTTCGCCAGTTCGGCTATCGGTTGAAAGTATGCTTTTGCAAGAGATGTGTTGATGCTTACAGGCTTGGCATTGCCGGTTTGCTTAAGGCTGATGGTGCAGTCTACTGAACCACGGCCTAATTTTCCGGAGAGAACACTTCTGATGTCGAACTCAAATGGTTTCAAAAAACCCGGCAGCTTCAACTGCAGCTCGAATTGTTTTCCATTGAGGGATTTGATATCTATAAGAAAAGTTTTGTCGCCGATGGATTGTTCCGCTCTTCCAAAGCCGGTCATTGATTTCAGCATGCCTTGTGATTTTATGCAATGTAACGAAAGGATGACATCTCTATTCCATTCAAAAAAAAATCCCGCTGGAAAGCGGGATAATATATGGATGGGTTAGTAAGTACTGGGAACCGAAATTCCCTACACAATATTAAAAATAATTTTTTCTACCAAAAAACAATTTGGCATAAATTTTATTCACATTTTTTATTTGAATGTTAATATCACCATCTCCATTTTGTATGGACCGAGCTTAAATTTTCA
Organism: Chitinophagaceae bacterium; assembly: GCA_049689695.1. GTDB lineage: Bacteria > Bacteroidota > Bacteroidia > Chitinophagales > Chitinophagaceae > DASPKM01. Next base: position 841 of record JBAVMD010000185.1, read on the forward strand.
ATCGCACATCTTGTTTCAAGTATTCATCACTTAACTGCATGATGCAGGCTGATCTTCTGAAAGCCGCATGGCATCAGGGTTTCATCGATTCAATTTTTTTATTCATTTCATTTTAAAATCGTTTTGAAAAAAAAATCAGCGTCATTAATTCAGTAAAAACATCATCGATACCGCGTTTACCCGCCCCGAAAAAAATTTTAAAATATTTTTCGATTACCGGGGCCTTTAGCCCGGATCGATGCCTTTTAAGACCCGCATCGGGCCATCCCGACCATAAACAACAAACTTCTCACTTACTTTTGCCAAAACTTTTTTATGCGATTTCCATCACCCGTGGCAATTAAATGGATAGCAGAACTGATAGGCGCCGAGTTATTAGGCAATGTTCATGGCCAGGCTACCGGCATCAATGAAATTCATAAAGTAGAACCGGGCGACCTGGTGTTTGTAGATCATCCGAAGTATTATGATAAGTGCATTCACTCGCCCGCAACTTTCATCATCATTAATAAAGCAGTTGATTTTCCCGAGGGAAAAGCATTGCTGGTAGTGAATGAACCCTTCGAGGCGTACCTGAAGATCGTTCGCCACTTCAGGCCCTTTCAACCGGCGGATAAATTAGTGAGCGATGATGCGCAGATCGGTGAAGGCACTGTAATATTTCCCGGCGCATTCATTGGCCATCATGTTACCATCGGCAATAACTGCGTCATTCATCCCAATGTTTCCATCATGGACCATTGCATCATCGGAAACAATGTAGTGATACAGGCCGCAACAGTGATTGGGTCGGATGCATTTTATTACAACACAAAAAAGACCCGCGATGCCTGGTATAAAAGAATGGAAAGCTGCGGCCGTGTGATCATCGAAGATGAAGTAGAGATAGGAGCTGGTTGTACCATCGACCGGGGCGTGAGCCATGATACTGTTATTGGCCGCGGCACAAAAATGGATAATATGGTACACATAGGGCATGATACCGTTGTAGGAAAAAATTGCCTGTTTGCAGCGCAGGTTGGTATTGCAGGAGTGGTAACAATAGAAGACGGCGTTACGCTCTGGGGACAGGTGGGTGTAAGCAAAACGCTCACTATCGGAAAAAATGCAGTGATACTTGCGCAGAGCGGAATCCCTTCTGATGTGGAAGGTGGCAAAACTTATCTCGGCTCTCCTATTGATGACGTATCAGTAAAAAGGCGGGAGTTTGTTTGGATAAGAAGAATTCCGGAGATGTGGGAGAAGCTAAGAGGAAAATAATAAAAAAAGCCGTCTCAAATGAGCGGCTTCTTTTATTTCATACTAACAAATTTCCTTATTGCTTTTTCATGTACAGTATCACTGTTCCTTCGTTGCCTCCGAAATCGAAAGGCTCAGAAACTGCCAGTGTAGTACCGTTCCAGCTAACGAGGTCGTACTGGTCTCCATCCATCTCAAATTTTGAAGAGGAAGGAATGCTCCAGCTACCGCTGTAATCGCCAAAGCCGCATGACTGACCGGCATCAACGTTCTGATAGGTCAGGTCAGCCTTCAACGTAACCACATCGTCCTGTGCACATTCATCAACATATCCGTCTGTAATATCTGATTCAGCACTGGAACCGAATTTGAAAGTCACTTTTTCGAGCTTGTAAGTTCCTGCAACAGTTTCTTTTGTGAAAGCAGGAGCGTCTTTACTTTTTTTACAAGCTGTACCAACGATCAGGGTCAGGGAAAGTAAGCCAAGGAGTACCTTTTTCATAGTAACATTTTGGATTTAGTGTTTACAATTTAATTATGCCGCCAAAATAATTCAGCGAATTCGGAAGTACAAACGGAATTTTATTGTGCTAATTGTAAACCCCTATCGAAAAAATTTATTGTGGCCAATAATCATAAGGCAATGCTTCAGCTATTTTTTCCCAGGCCCAATAACCCGTATTTATCACATCTCCCTGTTCGTAAAAATACCCATTCTCTTCAATGACGAAGATATCTGCTATGTCCAATGTTGAGATCTGAACACGCATGTGCGCCGGAAGTTTATATTGTGCGAGATACCCGGCCTGGGGCAGTTCATTCCGGTAGGTAACGCGAATGCGGCCGGTAAGACTGATCTCGGTATCAGCGCTGTCAACCAGGTAAAACGCGCTGTCGTAAAGATTATTAATAGCAACTCCTGTTGCAGCCTTTACATCTGTGATCCTTTCCAATGCAAATCCTTCTTCGGCCAGGGTGCTGTCGTACCAACTCCTCATAAAATGCAGGCGCGAGCCCATGTAAGCTTTCTCGCGGTTTTTATTCCAGTTGAGTTTTTCAGTATCGTTGCCTGCAAGCTCTTCATACAAAGGGTACCCTGAGAAAGTGCTGATGTTGGTATTGTACTCAAACACGAATGAATCCAGCTGGTACCTGATCTTATAACCAAGCGCTTTGTTCGTGATCACTAAATCTTCTCTCGTAAGTATTTTCAGCCTGTTCCTTTTTTTGCTGTAAAAGAATCGCAATGCACTCTGGTTCTCCAGGGAACAAAGCGCTGCATTGGGCGTAGTGCCAATAAAATTATCCATGAAGAACTTTCCATATTTCGCCCATCCATCCGCTAATTCAGTGCTGCCTACAACAGCTACTTCCTGCATGGTCTTATCCTGCTTCTTAAGCTCGATGGTGATGGGTTGCGCCGCACTTTCGTTGCTGATGCGTACAGAATTTGTTTCGAAACCTGTATAAGAAACCACCAGGTCGTATCCGCCATTAGGCACCTGCAGCCTGAACAGTCCTTCACTATTTGAAACTGTTCCCAAAGTGGTATTCTGGCAAAACACAGAAGCATTCGCCAGCGGCTGTCCGCTGCTCTGATCTATCACTTTACCTGTTACAATATATTCGTTACGCTGGGCATACGATTGAAAAGCCAGGCAAAGAACCAAACAGAGACCAATCCATTTACGCATGCGAAATAATATTTAATCCATTATAAAAACGGCTGCTGCCTCATCAAATTGCCTTTTTATGGCGTTGGAAATTTTTTTATCATTTCCCTGCACGTGTCAGCAATGCTTTGTTCAACGGGAATGTATTTGAAACCGGGGAAAAACCGCAGGAACTTTCCGTTATCTATATGCACAACAGCGAATCCTGTTTTGGCAGTTTCACGGGTAAGCATGGGCTCTTCTTTTGCCAGTTTTGATTTCAGCCATTCCAGGCGCCACACCAGCGAAGCAAGAAAAGGTGTTACTCTTTTATGCGGCGGCCGCTTGCCGAATTCTTTTGCGATGCCGGTAAACACATCCTTGTATAAATGATTACCCGAACTGATGATGAACCGCTCGGAATGCACATCATGCTCCATCAACATCATCATTGCCTTTACAACATCACGCACATCTACAAAACCGCTTTTGCCTTGTGTATACCAGGGAAATTCATCGTAGGCGGTTTTAAAAAGTTTTGATGATCCCTGTTTCCAGTCGCCGGCGCCGAGTATAACAGTAGGGTTCACTATCACTGCAGGCAATCCCTCTGCAATGCCTCTCCACACTTCCAGCTCTGCCAGGTATTTTGAACGCCCGTAATTAGAGTTGCTTGTTTCGGGCGTCCAGTGCATGGATTCATCTATCGGCTGGTTTTCGCGCAGGCGGCCCATGGCGGAAACAGAACTTACATGCACTAACTTTTGTACGCCTGCATCAACTGCGGCATTTACAACATTGGCCGTGCCTTCTACATTTATTTTAAAAAGCTCGTTCCTGCGCGCAGGATTGAAAGATACCACGGCAGCACAATGATACACCTGCTGCACTCCCTGCATAATAGTGTGCAGCAACGATACATCGAGTATATCGCCGTTTATCCATTCTATTTTCTGATTTTCTTCCAGTGTTAATAAAGCAGATGGGGCCGACCTGTACAATGCTTTCACCGGCTTATTTGTTCTTACCAGCTCTTTGAGAAGGTAACTGCCTACGAGGCCCGTGCCGCCGGTGACTAGTATCATAGTTTGTGATTGAATGAAAAGTTTAAGGTTTAAAGTTTGAAGTTTAAGGTTCTTACAAGCACGCGACAACTTTAAACCTTAAACCTTAAACTTTAAACATATACATAGTAACCCTTTCCCGTTTTTCTTCCCAACTCTCCTTTGTCCACTCTTTCTTTTTGAATGGGTGAAGGCTGCAGCCGATGCGGTTTGCCCAGGGCTTCGTATACTGAACAGCTGACTGCATAGTTAACATCGTTGCCAATGAGGTCCATCAATTTAAAAGGTCCCATTTTGAAACCTGTGGCTTCCAGCAGCCTGTCAATGGTTTCAAAATCTGTGATACCTGACTCAACCAGCTTCAATGCTTCAAGGTAATACGGCCTTGCAACGTGGTTCACAATAAATCCCGGCGCATCCTTGCAAAGCACAGGGGTTTTGCCCATTTGTTTTGCAAGCTCGTAAACCTCATTCACAACACGCTGTTCTGTTTGTGCTGCCTGCACTACTTCAACGAGCTTCATGACCGGCGCCGGGTTAAAAAAATGCATACCCGCCACACGTTCAGGATGAATTACTTTTTCTGCAATCTCCGAAACCGATAAGGAAGATGTGTTGGTAGCAAAGATGGTTGCACTGTGATTGATCTCTGCAAGCTGGTTAAAGAGCGCAACTTTTATTTCCGTTTTTTCTACAATAGCTTCAATTACTATATCTGCAATGCAATCGTTCAGCGCGCTGGTATATTGCAGCCTGCTGAGCGCCTCGTGCTTTTGCGTGGTGGTGATCTTTTGTTTTGCAGCAAGCGAGTCAAGGTCCTGCTGCAGCTTCTGCGCAGCTTTAGAAACCATATCGCCATTCACATCATATAATATGGTGTAGAAACCGGACTGCGCTGCCACCTGTGCAATACCGCTGCCCATAGTTCCTGCTCCGCAAATACAAATGGTGTTGATCATGTTAATTTGAAAATTGCTCAATGCTCAATATGAAAATGTCGAACCCAGATATGCACGAACTAACTCCATTTTCACATTGAGCAATTTTCATATTTGCTAATTAAGTTGCTGAAGTAAATTGCCGAAGAAAGCGCACATCGTTTTCGCTGAACAGGCGTATATCATTGATGCCGTATTTCAGCAATGCAGGTCTCTCAATACCCATGCCGAATGCATAGCCCGTGTATTTTTCAGGATCGATGTTGCAGTTAGACAATACATTGGGATGCACCATGCCGCAGCCAAGTATTTCAAGCCAGCCTGTACGTTTGCACACGGCACAGCCTGCGCCCTTGCACAACTGGCAGCTGATATCCATTTCAGCGCTCGGTTCAGTAAACGGAAAGTAGCTTGGCCGGAAGCGCACCTTTATATCCTTGCCATACATTTCCTGCACAAAGAAGTAGAGCGTTTGCTTCAGGTCTGCAAACGATACTTTCTCATCAATATAAATTCCTTCTACCTGGTGAAAGAAACAATGTGACCGGGCGCTGATGGTCTCATTGCGATATACACGTCCCGGGCAAATGATGCGCAAGGGCAATTCACCCTTTTCCATTTCACGGATCTGGATATTGCTGGTGTGTGTACGCAGCAGCCAATCAGGATTTCTTTGTATATAGAATGTATCCTGCATATCACGTGCAGGATGATTTTCCAATATATTCAATGCGGTAAAGTTGTGCCAGTCATCTTCTATTTCAGGTCCTTCTGCCACGGCAAAGCCGAGCCTTTGGAATATAGAAATGATGCGGTTCTTCATCAGGCTGATGGGATGCCTTGAGCCGAGCGGCAAAGGATCGCCGGGAAGCGTGAGGTCTATTCCTTCGTTCGTGGATGCATGTCCGTTAGCGGAAGATTCTTTCCACGATTCGTATTTCTGTTCGGCAAACTGCTTGAAATCATTCAGCACCTGCCCGAATGCTTTTTTATCTTCATTCGGCACCTGCTTCATTTCTCCAAAGAGGTTCTTCACAATACCTTTGGTGCCCAGGAAACGGATGCGGTATTCTTCCAATGCCTTTGCATCCTGCACCTGCAACTGCTCAATTTCCTGCTTGTAATTTTCAATTTGTTGAACCAATTCCTTCATGATGCAAATATATGGAAGAGCTGCCAGCAATGAGC
>JBAVMD010000186.1:0-8119 GCA_049689695.1 Chitinophagaceae bacterium
ATATACAGGTTTCTCTTTTAAGGGTAGTGCAGGAACGTAAAATGCGGCGCGTGGGTGGCGTAAGGGATATTGAACTGGACGTGCGTATCATTATCGCCAGTAACGAAAAACTCTGGGAGGCCACACGCAAAGGCAAGTTCAGGGAAGATCTTTATCACCGCTTCAATGAATTCAGCATAGATGTTCCGCCACTGCGCGAAAGGAAAGACGACATCATGGTATTTGCACGTCATTTCCTTAACCTCACCAATCGTGAGCTTGACAAAGACATCATCGATTTTACGCCTGAAGTGGAAGCTATTTTCAAAAATTACATCTGGCACGGAAACCTTCGTGAGCTCAAAAATGTTATCAAGCGGGCAACCTTGCTTAGCGATGGAGAATATGTTGAAGCGAAGACGCTTCCTTTTGAGATCTCTAATTTTTCCAAGCTGCAGTTCGACTCTTCCATGGAAGCAGGTTCGGCGGCATCCAGTGGAACAGCCCCTGTAAGCATTCCGATACCGGAAACGCCAAGGCATGTGAATTCAGACATCACACTGAAAGAAGCAAGCATCGACGCGGAATATGAAATGATATTGCAGGCGTTGAAAAAAGTGAATTTCAATAAGAGCAAAGCAGCCAAATTATTAAACATAGACAGAAAAACTTTATACAATAAGATGAAGCAGTACCGGGAATTCAATAATTCCTGACCTTCATCACAAGCACCCTGAATGGATTTTCGCCCCCAGACTATACCTCCCCCACTTACGGCCTCAGACGAATTGCTTAAGGAAACAGAACACCTTCTGCAATTCGGCACATGGCTATGGAACCCGGACCAGGGCTCCATGGAATTGTCTGACGGCATGTATGAGCTGATGGGGTATTCACGAATGGCCGGCGAATTTTCACTCAGGCAGTTTTTACAGCATCTCTCCACTGCAGATAGCGAAATCTTCCATAAAGAATTGGACAAAGCAATTGAAAACAATGCTCCTTTCCGTTTAACACATGGGCTGAGCACCAGAGGGGGCACGCCCCTGATAGTAGCTACCCGGGGGAAAGTATCGCGGAATAACAACGGGCAGATTCAGGTGCTGGGCATTACGCAGGATATCACGGATCAGTCTATGCAGCACGAAGAAACACTGCAGCACCGCAGGCTGATGGACCAGTACGAGATCTTTTTACAATTCGGCACCTGGGAATATTCTGCTGCTACAAAGGAGATGTTGTGGTCTGTTGGCATGTACAGCCTTTTCGGGTACAATGCCGTGCAGGACCGGAATATGAAGATCACTGAAGATACCTATCTACAGCACATACACCCTGACGATTACAGCAAAGGAGTTGTTTTAAGAGAATCGACTGTTTCAGAAAAGGATGAATACTCGTGGCAGTACAGGATCACTACAAAGAATGGTGAAACCAAATGGCTGGAAACGTATGGGCGCATGCTTCGTAACAGCGAAGGCGCTTTAACAAATACATTCGGAATTACTCGTGATATCACGCCGCTGAAACAATATGAGCACAGCCTCGAATTAAAGATCAAAGAGCTTAACCGTTCCAACGAAGAGCTGGAAGAGTTTGCATACGTGGCTTCACACGATATGCAGGAGCCTTTGCGAAAGCTTACCACCTTTAGTGAAAGGCTCACTTCAAAATTCGGCGACATTTTACAGGACGAAGGCAAGCTTTATATCAACCGCATGGCTGCCGCCACTAATAACATGCGGTTGCTCATTGATAATCTCCTTGATTTTTCCCGCATTTCGCGTACAGCGGATGCTTTTGAAAATACCGACCTCAATAATATTTTGCGCAAAGTGCTTTCTGACCTGGAAGTTTCTGTTGATGAGCAACAGGCGCAGATCACATCGGACAAGCTTCCCTCGATAGAAGCGCAGGGGCCGCAAATGAAGCAATTGTTCACCAATATACTCAGCAATGCGCTGAAATTCCGCAAGCCATCCGTTCAACCTGTTATACGCATCGGCTGTAAGGCAATTGCTCCAGGAGAATCAGACAACCCGGTTCTGAAGGCTGACACGCGGCACTACAAGATCACGATTACCGATAATGGCATTGGTTTCGAGCAGGAATATGCTGAAAGGATATTTCAGATCTTTCAGCGTTTGCACGGCAAGGCGGAATATCCCGGCTCCGGCATAGGCCTGGCCATCTGCAAGAAAATTGTAGAGTACCACAACGGTATTATTTATGCTAACGGACAGTTGAACGAGGGCGCAGTTATCACCATTATTTTACCGGAAAAGCAATAACATTTTCATGATCTCACCTGAATATTCCATCCGGATACTAATAGTGGATGATGATGAGGACGATTTTCTCATTATCAGTGACTACATCAGGAATATCAATCCAACCCGCTTTGTATTGCATTGGTGCTTCAATTATCTGGAAGCGCTTACCCACATGAAGAATCATAACTATGATCTTTATTTTGTGGATTACAGGCTGGGTGCCAAGACCGGCCTCGATCTGTTGAAAGAAGCCATCAACTCCCAATGCGAAGAACCCATTGTATTGCTTACGGGCAAAGGCAATTATAAAGTGGATATGGAAGCCATGCAGGCCGGTGCGGTGGACTACCTGATCAAAACAGAACTGACTTCGGAAAAGCTGGAAAGATGCATCCGTTATTCATTGGAAAGATCGGCTACCCTCAAGGCACTGAAAGCGAATGAAAGGAAATACCGCAGCATTTTTGAACGCTCTAAAGATGCGGTGTTCATTACCGATAAGGATTGCCATTTCATTGATATGAACGATGCTACCTGCAAGCTTTTAGGATATACACCGCAGGAGCTTACCGGCATCGATCTCTGTGAGCTTATTGTAAGCGAAACCCTTCGTGAAAAATACCTTGACCTTATTAAAAACAAGAAAGATGTAGATGATATGGAGGTTGAGCTGCATACGAAAGACAAAGTGAAGATCAATTGTATTTTATCTGCTTCAACTGAAACAGATCTTGATGGTTCTATTTATATCCAGGGAATCATCCACGATATTACCAATCTTAAAAAAGCGGAGAAAGCAACTTTGCAGGCGGAGAAGCTGGCTGCGGCCGGCAGGCTGGTACGTACACTGGCGCATGAAGTAAGAAATCCTTTAAATAATATAAACCTCTCTGTTGATCAGCTAACGCACTATTCTGAAGCTGATGAAAAACAGTTTCTGCTTGATGTTATCCAACGCAACAGCAAACGCATTGGCGGATTAATTACAGAGCTTTTGGATTCATCACGGCCTACTGAGCTTGTTATGGAAAAGCATACGCTGCAGGGCATCATGGACGATACCATTGCAACTGCGCTTGATCGCATTACATTGCAACGTATCAACCTGCAGATAAGCTATACACAAGAGCCTGCTTATATCATGGCAGACAAGCAAAAATTGAAGATCGCTTTCCTGAACATCATTATAAACGCTATTGAAGCCATCATAGAAAAGCCCGGTAATATCAGCGTCGCTATCTTCACACAGGCAGACAAGCATGTAGTTCAGATTACGGATAATGGAAGCGGCATCAGCGACGAAAATCTTTCGCGCCTCTTTGAACCTTATTTTACTTCGAAACGAAACGGCATGGGTTTGGGCCTTGCCTCTACACTGACCATTCTACAGGCACATAAGGCCACAGTAGAAGTTCAATCCAGAATAGGACAGGGAACTACGTTTACAATTTCATTTGGTGGAAAGTAGTGACGGAGGAAGATTAGCTGATTTAGATGATAAGCTGATTAGCTCATTTTTGATCTGACTGGTAGATGAGTCTGCTTAGTGAGAAGTGATTATTGTTTTTATCTGCAACATCTCCTCATCCATATTAATCTGCGATTTTTTCTTATTCAGCTTGGCTTAACACAAAAAGAAAGGCTACCTGAAAAAGGTAGCCCTGTAACCCCAAAGGAACCGTCCTCTTAAAAAAAACTTTATAAGGATTTATCTTATTGTTTGAGTATTAATCGCTGTTCTGATAAATATACTTCAAATGCCATACCCATTTTTTTTCGCTTATAATCAGGCCAGATAAGGCTTTCAGGGTTCCAAATTGGGGAAATCGGGGAATCATTTCAACAAATTGCAGCCTCGGATCGGGGAGTAATGTGTGTAAGCTGGCACAAAAGTTTAAGGTTTATGTTCAAAGTTGCGCGTTTCGTGTCCCGCGTTTCGAGTTCCTAAATATGCAGCAGTTTACAATAGCGAACCCGAAGCACGAAACTGCAAACCCAAAACTATAAATTAAAACACTACATCATGAGAGCAATATGGACCGGCGCCATCGGCTTTGGACTGGTGAACATCCCCGTTAAAATGTACAGTGCCACACAATCCAGCACGCTTGACCTGGATATGCTGGATAAGAAGGACCACTCCAATATTAAATTTCAGCGCGTTAATGAAAAGACCGGGAAAGAAGTTGCCTGGGAAAATATTGTAAGGGGCTATAAGTACAACGGCGACTACGTTGTGCTTACAGACGACGATTTCAAGAAAGCAAGTCCTGAAAAATCAAAACTGATATCTATAGAACAGTTCGTGGATATTAAAGACATCGATACCATTTATTACGAAACACCCTACTACCTGGAGCCCGAAAAAACCGGCACTAAGGCCTATGCACTTTTACGCGATGCCCTTGAAAAAAGCGGTATGGTAGGAATAGGCACCTACGTGATGCGCACCAAAGAAACCATTGGGTTGATTAAGCCTATGGACGATGTGCTGGTGCTGAACAAGATCAGGTTTGCAGAAGAAATACGCGATCACAAGGACCTGAAGCTGCCCGATACGAAGAGTAAGCCTAATGAATTGAAAATGGCAATGGCGCTGATCGATCAGCTCGCGGGCCCATTCGATCCTGAAAAATACAAAGACAGCTATAGCGAACAATTGATGGAGCTGATTGAAGCCAAAGCCAAGGGTAAAAAAATCAAAACACCAACCATGCGCGTGGTGCACTCCAAATCACAGGACCTTATGGAGCAATTGAAAGCAAGTCTTTCCACATCTACTAAAAGAAAAGCATCCTGATGGGATTAACAGAATATAAAAATAAAAGGAATTTTAAGGTTACCCCTGAACCGGGACCTAAAGTAGAAAGGTCGAAGAAGAATCGGTTTGTGATACAACGCCACCAGGCCACCCGGCTTCATTACGATTTTCGATTGGAGCTGGATGGCGTGCTGAAAAGCTGGGCCGTGCCCAAAGGGCCGTCGATCAATCCCGCAGATAAAAGACTTGCGATGATGGTAGAAGATCATCCCGTAAGCTATATCGGTTTTACCGGTGTTATTCCCGAAGGTAACTATGGGGCTGGCGAAGTAGAGATATGGGATGAAGGAACTTTTGAGCCGGTGGATGCCAAATCAAATACTATTACGGAAAAAGCGGCCATGGCAGCGCTCCACGCCGGCAATCTCAAGGTGAGGCTTAATGGCACTCATTTAAAAGGTGAATTTGCATTGGTGAGAATGAAAGATGAAAAAGCCTGGCTGCTGATAAAGCATAGAGATGAATTTGCTACTGATGATGAGTATACAAGCGAGAATGTATTGCCGGTTAAGATGATCAAGGAAGTAATCCGTGATAGGAAATTGCTTGCGAAGAAAACACAAAAAACAAATTCGAAATCACAAGGGAAAATCGAAGAAGAAAAAAAGAAAAACGGTAAAACCGTTACAGCGAAAGTGAAATCGCTGATACCCGGAATAAAAAAGTCAGCAAAGAAGTCTGCCACTAAAAAATCAGCTCCGCGAAAAGCTGCAGTAAAAAAAAACGTTGAACCGGAACAGCCTCAGCAAAAATTCACACGCTTCAGGCCGGGGAGGAAATTAGAAGAATACATTGAGCCAATGCTGGCATCGCTGGGTGATGATGCATTTGACAACAGCAACTGGATCTTCGAATTGAAATGGGACGGATACCGCGCAATTGCCGAAGTAAATAAGAAAAATGTTCGCTTGTATTCAAGGAATGGACTTTCTTTTAATGAACGTTATCCTGTTCTTGCCGATGAATTAAAACAACTGAACCTGCGCGCGGTGCTTGACGGCGAAGTAGTAGTTTTTAATGAAGAAGGCAGGCCTGATTTTCAGAAGCTGCAGCATTATGACGACAACCGGCATTTACCATTGGTATATTACGTCTTCGATATTCTTTCTCTCAACAATAAAGACCTTAAGCACCTGCCGCTGATCGAGCGCAAAAGCATTCTGCTGAACACACTCCTGCAAACCGAAACGATACGCTACAGCGATCATGTTGAAGAAAATGGCAATGCGTTTTTTGAACAGGTGAAGAAGAGTAACCTGGAAGGAATTATGGCTAAGAAGGCCGACAGCATTTATGTAACCGGCGTACGTACCAAAGAATGGCTTAAGATCAAGCACACGCATACCCGCGAAGCTGTTATTGCAGGCTATACGGAAGGCAGAGGCAGCCGCAAACATTTCGGGGCGCTGATCTTGGGTGAGTTCAGGAATAAGCGCCTGCATTACATTGGTCATACCGGCACAGGCTTCTCCGATCAAAAACTCGGAGAGCTCTGGAACATCATGCAAAAACTGAAAGCAGATCAATCTCCTTTTACTGAAAAAATACCGGTGAACGGAGTTGTTACCTGGGTTAAGCCGGAACTGGTATGTGAAATAAAGTTTTCTGAAATTACCCGTGATGGAATTTTGCGCCACCCGGTATTCATGCGGCTGCGCGATGATAAAAAACCTGTTGAAGTAAAGCCCGAGCCGAAAGCAGTTATACCTCCGGATACTGACGAAGAAAAAACAAAAACCAAATCGTCAGTGAAAACAAAGGACGTGAAAACAAAGAAAGCAAAAGCAAAGGTTACCGCTGAAGAAGATCAAGTGCCTGAAACCAAAAGCGAAAAGAATAAAATAGTAGTTGCAGATAAACATAAAGTAGAGCTTTCCAATATCGATAAGATCTATTGGCCCGAGGAAAAGCTTACCAAAGGCGACATGCTTGACTACTATGAAAAAATGGCCGTGTATGTTCTTCCTTATCTTAAAGACCGGCCGCTCTCGCTCAATCGCTATCCGAATGGCATAACTCAAAAAGGGTTTTATCATAAGAATGCGGGAGACATTGCTCCTTCATGGATGAAGACAGCTCCTATTTTTTCTGAGTCGAACAGTAAGACCATCGAATACCTGGTGTGCAATAACAAGGCTTCACTTTTATTTATCGCCAACCTCGGTTGCATTGAGATGAATCCCTGGAACTCGCGTGTGCAGAACATTGAAAACCCTGATTGGATGGTAATCGATATTGATCCATCAGATAAAAATACTTTTGATGAAGTGATTGAAACTGCGCAGGTGGTGCATGAGATTTTCGAAAAATTAAAAGTTCCTTCTTATTGCAAAACCTCCGGAGCCAGCGGCCTGCATGTATATATACCCCTCGGCGCAAAATATACCTACGACCAGGTGAAAGATTTCGGGAACATCATCGCCATGATGGTGACCAGTGAATTGCCGGATACTACAACTCTCGAGCGCTCGCTTTCCAAAAGAGCGGATAACAAGATTTACGTGGACTACCTGCAAAACCGGCGCGGGCAAACCCTGGCCTCCGCTTACAGCGTAAGGCCAAAGCCTGGCGCAACCGTGTCTACTCCTCTTGAGTGGAAGGAAGTGAAGCCCGGCCTGCACCCTTCGCAATTTCATATTCACAATATTATGGAGCGGGTAAAAAAGAAGGGAGACCTCTTTAGTGAGGTGCTGAGCAAGGGCATCGACCTGAATAAGACGTTGAAGTTGTTATAAGCTGCAAGCTACGAGCTGCAAGCTACGAGCCGCGAGCCAGGAGTTATGGCTGTAAGCTCACAGCTCATAGCTCGAAGCTTTTTTGGTTGCATAAACAATCAAAATTACCACAAAAGGGTATTGCTAAGGGTTTACCCTTACCCTATCTTCGTTTTGGAGGATGCTAATTATTTATCCGTTAATCATGGAACCTTGTTTGATTTAGTTGCTTTTGCAGGCGGCTGAATCGATCTTATGTCAAGAAAAAAGCCCGGCGTGTGTATGCGCTGGGCTTTCTTATTTTTAAGAGGTTACGGGGTAAGGGTTATGAG
>JBAVMD010000187.1:0-6810 GCA_049689695.1 Chitinophagaceae bacterium
GTCTTACCCTGGTGTTTCTGCCGAATTTTTTATTGAGCACATTGAACATCCCGGAAACGAATGAGGTATGGATCAGGGTGGTAGGTGTGCTGGCATTTTGCATTGCTTATTATTACCATCGCTCAGGCAGCAACAATGATATTGCATTTTGCAGGATGACCATCCCCACACGTGTGCTGGTGTTTCTGTCCTTCTCAATTTTTGCCTTGCTGAAATTTGTATCGCCCGTGATCGTTGGTTTTGGATTGATAGATCTGCTTGGCGCTTTCTGGACGTGGACTGCGTTGAGAAAAGATGCAGCTTCGCTGGTATAAATATATAATTGGTATGATTAAATATGATCCGCCTGTAGAAGCTCACTATCATCGCGAAGGGCTGTATGAAAAAATTGTCAATGTTCTGAATGAGCAAGGCATAACTAAGGTAACAAGGAACGACCTTGCCGCTGTGGATGAATTTCATGTGCGTGGCGTGGCAGTATCGCTTGAACTTGCAAAGGAAGCCGGATTTGATGAAGATTCAACCGTGCTGGATGTAGGATGCGGCATCGGTGGACCATGCAGGATGATTGCGGATGAATTTGGCTGCAAAGTAACAGGTGTAGATATTACTGCGGAGTTTATCAGAACTGCGGCAGGCTTATCGGAGTTGGTGGGACTGCAACACCTTACAACGTTCATTCAGGCAGATGCTTTGCAATTGCCATTTGAGGATGAGTTGTTTGATGCGGTATGGACACAACACGTTCAGATGAACATTGCAGATAAGCAGCGGTTTTATTCCGAAATAAAAAGAGTATTGAAAAACAGGGGAAGATTTATTTACTACGATATTTTCAGCACTGGTAACGGGCCGCTTGTTTATCCGTTGCCCTGGGCAGGGGATGAATCTATCAGCCATCTCATCACCATTCCGGAATTAGAAGGTTTGCTGGCGCAATTGGGATTTACCAAACTGCACACAAAAGACCAGACGGCTGCAGGCATCGAATTTTTTACCAATCTCCTTAATAAAATTGCAAAGGATGGACCTCCGAAATTGGGGTTAGGATTATTAATTGGCAGCGATGCCGGTAAGAAGTTCAGCAATCTGCTGAACAGCCTGAAGGATGGTAAGGTTGAATTACAGAGCGGGATATATCGCCGTGATGTATTAAATGATGCAAATTTAGATTGACCTCTGCCAGCGGCAGAGTTAAGCATTAGTGTATCGCATCGCAAAAAGTAATTAACTTAAGCTCAAATAGCTGCTTATGTTTACCGGTTTTCAAAGCCTTAAAAAGCCTTACGGCTATCTTTTATTGCTCGTCTTTTATACCTCCGGTCTTCATGCGCAAACTCAGCCGAATATCATTTATATTATGACAGACGACCTGGGCTATGCCGATCTGAGCTGTTATGGCCGAAAAGATTATAAAACGCCTAACCTGGATAAACTGGCCGCGCAGGGAATGAAGTTCATGAACGCCTATGCCGCCGCGCCTTTGTGCACGCCAACAAGAGTAGCTTTTATGACAGGGCGTTATCCCGCACGAACTCCATTGGGTTTGACTGAGCCGATAGACTGGATTGCCAAAGACAGTTTGGTGGGGTTGAGCGGAGACATTCCTTCCATCGCCACACGAATGAGGTCTGCCGGCTACGAAACTTATCTCGTTGGAAAATGGCATCTCGGTTTCAAGCCTGACTTTAGTCCTTTACGCAACGGGTTCGATTATTTTTTTGGTTTTAATGGCGGAGGGGTTGACTACATATCACATAAATCACCGGATGGCGATCCTGATCTTTTTGAAAACTATCAGCCGGTGGAAATGAAAGGCTACATGACCGACCTGCTGGCGCAGAAAGCTGTTTCGGTAATCAACAAGCCGCACAACCATCCATTCTTTCTCAATATTATGTTCAGCGCGCCTCACTGGCCCTGGCAGGGGCGAGGCGATAAAGCATATCCCGACACGATGGATTGGAAAACGGCCGGTGGGTCTGCCGCTATTTATGCAAGTATGATGAAAAGCCTGGATGATGCTGTAGGTGTTATTCTGAAAGCGCTCGATGATAAAAAAATAGCCCGCAACACAGTCGTGATATTTACCAGCGATAACGGAGGCGAACGTTTTTCAGACATGGGAATTTACAGGGGCAGAAAGGCGCAGTTATGGGAAGGCGGTATCCGTGTGCCGGCTTTTGTTCGCTGGCCGGGTAAGATCAGCGCAGGCGCTTCAACCAACCAGTTGGTAACAACCCTGGACTGGACTGCTACCATTTTAGCCATTGCAAAAGCAAAGCCTATTCTTTCATTTCCATTGGATGGAACAGATATTTCACAGGTGCTTACAGGTAAGCAAAAAGATATGGAACATGCGATGTATTGGAGGTCTTTCCAGAGAAATAAACACAAGGCGATGAGGGATGGCAAATGGAAATATATGCAGGATGAAAAAGGAGGGGAATATCTGTTCGATCTTATTGCCGATCCTTCCGAAAAAAATGATCTCAAAGATAAAGAGGAGGAAGTGTTTAAAAACCTGAAGGCTAAATATGCTGCCTGGGAAGCGCAGATGTTGAAGCCTGTTCCTTTGTAAATTGCAAGCAATAAACAACATAGTTCAATGAAAAGATCATTACTGTATTTCTTTTTTCTTACCAGCTTAGTAATTCATTTCTCCTGTTCAAATCAACGCAAGATCACTTCCGCCAAAAGCGATGAGATCCTGGCTGTTATCGATAAGAATTTTTCAGACGCAGCGGAACAATACAAGTTCATGATGCGCAACCTGCCGCCCGACCGGTTCCCAAAGTCATACGATCCAAAGACCGATAAGTTCATTACCAGCAACTCCGAATGGTGGTGCAGCGGTTTCTATCCCGGCAGTTTACTATACCTGTATGAACAAACGAAGGATGCTGCCTTATATACAGAAGCACAGCGAATACTGAAAGTGCTTGAAAAAGAAAAGAACAATAAATCCACGCACGATCTCGGTTTTATGATGTATTGCAGTTTTGGAAATGCAAACAGGATAGACCCGAAGACAGAATACAATGAGATATTACTTACCAGTGCAAAATCGCTCAGCACAAGGTTCAATCCTGCTGTAGGCTGCATCAAATCATGGGATTCAAAGCCTTCTGAATTCCTGGTGATCATCGACAATATGATGAACCTTGAGCTCCTGTTCTGGGCTACGAAATATTCAGGCGATTCTTCTTTTTATAAAATAGCGGTAACGCATGCCAATACTACCATCAAAAATCATTTCAGGCCCGACAACAGTTCTTATCATGTGATCAATTACAATCCCCAGACCGGTGAAGTGCAGCAAAAAAGAACAGCACAGGGATTTTCTAACGAATCTGCCTGGGCACGCGGACAAGCATGGGGCCTGTATGGTTACATTGTAACGTACCGTGAAACGAGGGATAAAAAATATCTTGACCATGCGATAAAAATTGCAGATTTCTTGCTCAACCATACCAATCTTCCTGCAGATAAAATTCCATACTGGGATTTTAATGCGCCAGACATCCCAAATGCCTTGCGCGACGCCTCCGCAGGTTCCATTATTGCGTCAGCTTTATTGGAGTTGCGTAATTATGTTGGCAATAAAGATGCAGTGAGATATTTTACAACCGCAGAAACCATTATCCGTTCACTCTCTTCGCCCGCTTACAAAGCTGCAGCGCGGACCAATGGCGGATTTATTTTGCAGCATGGCGTTGGGCATCTGCCCCAAAAATCTGAAGTGGATGTGCCACTGACGTATGGCGACTATTATTTTGTGGAGGCGATGATACGTTATAAAGCGTTGAAGTAAGTTTCACTTTATCCATCAGTCTAAAACATGGGAGCATCAAACGGCGGTATCGCAATCAAAACAGACACTTCTAAGATCGATCTGCTAACAGTTGTAAAGGATTTATTCGGTAAGGATTTTGAGAAAAGCGATAGTTCCTGCGACTCGAGAAAAAGCGATTGCGTGTATGCAGGGAAGACAAAAGATTTTCTGGTAATTGTAAACACGGGCTTTGCTGACAAATTTTTTCGAAACCACAACACAGACCTCATCAGAAAATATCTTGAATATTTTTCAAACCCGGAGTTTGTGTTTGCGTTTGAAGAATATGATAGCGGAGGCACATATAGCTATTCATTAATTTACAATGGAGTTGTTAAGAGGCAATTCAAAAGTTTGTCATACGAGACCACGATTGACTTTGGCGAACCTGAACCAATAGAACTAAAATGGAAAAATGCAGAAACAACAACGGAAGATCTGGGAGACGGAGAATTTGAAACCTTATACAAACACCCTGAAAAAGATTTCAGCTGCCCAAAAGGCCAACTTCCTCAAGTGATATTGCAGGAACTGATGCTGGAAAAACTGGGTTTCATTAGTTGGAATATGCACGATTTCATTATTGAACAGGCGCATTTTAAAAAAGGCATGTCACAGAAAAATGAAAATGGGCATGCTGTTACAACTGAAGACTCAACTCCAATTGAACATAAAAAACCCTGGTGGAAGATTTGGTAATGATCTATTATCTGTTATCCCGTACGCTATTTTTTGGCTTTCTCCCAATCAGCGCCACCACTACCAACCCAAACAAAAAAGCCGCAGCAAACGCATAGTTCATCAGCTTGTCATAATTGGGATGATTGTACTCGCTCAGTTTTAAAAAAGGCTGAAGCAGTTCAATATTATCGATCGTAGCTATCCTCTCTTCTATGTTCAGGCGGTCTCTGAGGTAAGAAACCTCTGCCTGGTATATGCTCACGGGATTAATAGGTTCACCAAGGATAATACCCTGTCCCTGGTTGCGCGACACTACGCTGCTGTTTACCAGCGTCTTTACGCTATCGAGGCTGCGAACCCTTGATATGAGATCTTCTCTTTGCGTAATAAGATTCTTAAGCCTGGCAGCCTTCCGCTTGCGCACGTATTCGTTGTTCTCAAGGTAGTAGATTAAGCCGTTCTGTATTTCTTCCAGATGCTGCATGTCGTGCATGATGAGCGTTACCCTGAAGAGCCACATGCTGCTGTCTCTTTTTTCTACCACGAAAGTATCTTTTTGCGTGGCGGTGGGGATAATGCCCTGTATCTGCCAGGCCGCATCGGTACTAATGTTGAGCGTGCGTGCCAGTTCAGGAATATTTTTCGGCCTGCGCAATTCGTTCAGGTTCTGCAGCAGGTTGGTGCAGTAGCGCCCAGGTATCATATCAGAAATAAAAATGGCTTCTGTTTTATAGGCCGGGGGTATTACGTAACGGAGACAATATCCTGCAAGGGTCCCTAATAATAGTATCGCCGCAAACAGGAGCCGGTTATGCGCCAGCAGCTTTATGTAGTCGAGCGCAAAAGTCCACACTCTTTTAAAAATATTGGCGGCAGGCCGGAAAAAATACAGCAGGTCGATTTCCTCGGAAGATTGGTTTCGCTTTTGTTCCATAAAGATCAATACCGCTTTTTGGTTTGCAGGGATGTGTCACTATTCATAGGGACGAATGCAAATATCGAATTAAAAAAAGAATAGAACACTATCCCTTTGCTTATCTCTAAAATTGATTCAGTTAAACAGATGATGAAGAAGCTCAGCAGGAACAGCCAGTACAATTGCCTGTTGGCCGATTGTGCAAACAAGAACATTGGCACCAGCAGGCAGGCAGTGAACAATATAAAGCCTGCAATGCCATACGCAATCGTTTCCTGTATAAACTGGTTGTGCGCATTGTATGCATTGTATCGCGAAGCAAAATAAAACTGCCGCTTCTCATAAGAAGCCTGTAGCGAGTCCTGCGCATCGCCTGTTCCCACACCTGTGAGCCAGTGGTCCCGGATGATGTCCATGCTGCACGTCCAGATAGCGAGGCGTATGGCCTTTCCACCCCAGGTGCGCCCTAACGATTTATCCGCATCCAACTGTATGGAGTTAGAGCTGGAGAAATCTGTAAGATCTTTCCACTGCCGGTGAAAAGATGGATTGAATAATGTTGTAAGCGCAAAAGCAGTTGCAAGCACCACGAAAAATGCAATCCGCACGGTTCTTCCCGCAATGTTTTTGAGGAAGAAAAAAGTGATCACCACGCTCCAGCTGAACAATACGTTTCTATTTCCCAATACAAATAGAAATACAGACAGCATAATAAGCACACCCAGGTAAACCCTTTTTTCTTTTCCTGCAGCAAACTTGTTCTTAAAGAGTGTGTGCAACAGGTACATGGCAGACAAAAGACAGAACAGCCCAAGCATAAAAGGCGACATATCCCTCAACACTATCATCTGGTAACCGTGTAGCATTTGGGTGGACCCTGTCTGAATATAGCTCATCAATCCATTGCCCAGACAAAACAAACAACCTGCCAGCGTGAACCAAACGAATGAAATAAAGATGCGATGGAACACTTCTTTATTCATGGCTACCGAGGTGCCGAATACAAGTGGGAACAATGCAAGCGGCGTTTTCTGCTGCAGCCTGAAAAGCGCTTCACCGGTATTGGCAGAATAAAAGCTGCCGATGATGGCAAGTACATAGATTGAACTGAACAGCAGCACCAGCAAAAGCCTGTTCTGGTTTGATGAAAATTTTTTAGTGGCCAAGATCGCCCAATACAAAAACAGAAAAATGGAAAAGAAAGAAGTCAGCAGCGGCAAGAACACCAGCGAACCGGTAATGCCTGCGCCCAAAGCAGTAAAAACCTGCCGTTGTTTTTTGTACAAGTCAATCGTTCCCGGCTGTTCAGGAGTCATGCAAATCTGCGTTTAAAAAGTTCCTTCATCAACAAATAAATGAAAGTTGTATTGGTTACAAA
>JBAVMD010000188.1:0-1502 GCA_049689695.1 Chitinophagaceae bacterium
GTCCGCGTATAGATGTTTTAGTTCCTTCGGTAAGCAGTTCTGTTTTTTGCGCCTGAAGCTGCGAATGCAATAGCAGGAAAAATATCGAATAAATGATCCGGTGCATGAGAAATTGATTGAAGTTCAAATGTAAGGCAAGTGCAGCACACGGTTAACAACCAGTTTACAATGGTTATGCTGCAGTTAAGTGGGTGTTGTTTCGATGTTGTTATACAGATATGTTATTCCTTTGTGTCATCATACAATAAGCGACCAAAACTAACTTAAGCGATCAAAACTAACTGCTGACTTTTTTACAGGTATTGAATAAATACAGTAAGGTTTAATGGTAAGAGCCGGTTTGTTCCCAAACCGGCTTTCGTATTCTTTTAATTGTTGTTTTTGTTGGAAACAAGCAGGGCTCTGTAAGTGGTTTTAGTTATGAATTAAATTGCGTCAAGGTAAAAGAACAAAAAGAAAAATCCGATGTAATTCAAAACAACGACAATTAACAGAGCATAACTTGTTAGAATCCTAATTCAATACGCCACCATCGTTCTCCTCGAACTCCCATCATCTCCCAACTCCATAACCGCATACGCCGGTGCAAACTCCTGGAAACTTCCCTTCCACCAATTGCCGCAAACCGCTCCATTGCAATAATATTTCACACCCAGGTAATCCAATTCATCCTGCAAATGAATATGCCCGCTGATACAAACTTTCACATTCGGATGCTGCATGAAAAGTTTCTTCAACGCAAGAAAATCGGTATGCATCAGGTTGCGCTGGATTTTCAGGTCGCCATTTGTTTCTGTCTTATTAAAAAACAATCCTGCACAAATAGAAAGGATCGGGATATGTGAAACAATACAGATGAACTGGTCTTTTGAGGTTGACTGTAATTCCTGTTGCAGCCATTCCAATTGCGGGGGATCTACAAAAGCAATATAGCCGCCCGCGGGATTCAGTTGCGTGCTGTCCAGAATAATGAACTTCCATTTTCCTTTTGTTAAGCTGTAATGGCGCGCAGGCATTGCCAGTTCATCTACTACCCATTGCTTGCCATACAGCTTATCCTGTTTAATGCTTTCATTATCTTTTACAAACCATCCCCAGATATCGTGGTTGCCGATGGTATGATAAACAGGCAGCCTGTTCTCTTTCGCAAGTATTGTTTTGAACAGGTTGAATTGCGTTTGTGTCGATTGCTTGTCTGCCGCCAGTGCATCCATAATGGCATCACCCCCGTTAATGATGAAATCAGGCCTTTGCTTTAATTGCTGAACATGTTGCAGGGCTTTCGCCATTCCCAGCTCAGGTATTTCGCCCGGTTTTACGTGAATATCGCTTAAGTGTGCAAAACGGATGCTCTTCTTAGCGGTGTCACCTGCCTGCAATCCCGGCGCAATGGTCAGCGCACCGGTAAGAGTACCAACAGTTTGAAGAAATGAACGCCTAAGCATAATCAGGGTTTTAGTATTTGCGGGAAAACTTGTGGAATCGCCATTGGAGTACAATAT
>JBAVMD010000189.1:0-5438 GCA_049689695.1 Chitinophagaceae bacterium
ACTCTATCGGCCTGAAACCGGCCAGTATCAACGCGGGGTATACACCCGAAATAAAGCTTACAGTTATCAATGCAACAATGGCTCCGATTATAAAGCGCAGGGCCGTTAATTGCTGTATGGAAATTCCTTTGTCTAACATGCTGTTGATAACCGGCACGAATAAACCTGCAACGGCGATGCCGATAATTGCCGCAATGGTTGTAAGCACCAGCGTTTCGCACATGTAGTAAAGGAACAATTGAAATTTAGAGGCGCCAATCGTTTTGCGAATGCCTACCTCTTTTGATTTGGAGAATGCAAGTGAAGTGGATAAGTTGATATAATTGATGCATGCTATCAGTATAATAAAACCTCCCAGCAACACCAGCATCATCAGGTATCTCGAACTCACGGTATAGGATGGATTCGAACCTTCGAATACAGGATCGAAATGGATTTGCTCTAAGGGCTGCAAAAAATATTTATCCTGTTTGTCCTTATCTGAATCTGCATTTTTCTGTACAATGGAATGCAGGCTTCTTTCTATGGCGCTAACAGAGGCATTGCCGTCTATCCTGACATAGCAATATCCATTGCTCACAAATCCCCAGTTGTTAAGATCGAGGCCTGCGGTGAATTCTTTTGTGAGGCTGGCAAAAGAAACAAGCATGTTAAAAGGCAGGTGCGTTGTTGATGGAACATCTTTTACTATTGCGGCTACTTCCAGGTCAAGCCTTGCATCGAGCCGGATGGTCTGTCCGATAGGATTGGCATCGCCAAAATACTTTCTTGCAACGCTTTGGGTGAGTATTACTTTGTTTGGAGCTGATAGAGCTTTCTTAGCGTCTCCGGTAACCGTGAAGCCGTTGATCTTGCTAAAATCAAACACGTTAAAGAATAAGGAATCGGCAAATACAACTTTGCTTTCGCTGACCGGAGAATTGTTTCCGATGCGGATACTGGCATCGTCTACGTAATGGATCTCTGTTGCTATTAAACCAGGCATTTCATTTCTCAGGAACTTTGCGGTTGGGTACGGCGCGCCGGCAGATAACTCTTCTTTGTCGCCGCTTATAGATTTATGCACCACCCGGTAGATATGCTGGTCGTTGCTGCTTAACCGATCGAAGCTTTTTTCATAATCCGCTATCAGGAAGATCAATACCACTGCGGCAATGCCGATGGACAATCCCAGGATATTGATGATGGTAAAGCTTTTATATCTCCACAGGCTTCTGAATATTTGCTTTAATGCGTGTGCTACCATTGCGCTTATTTGTTGGTTCGGAATAGTTGAACTAAAAGGCAGGAAGCAGGCACGAGAATAGTGCCATAACCGAACTGGTTAATGCTCAACACAATAAGGCTGGCATAGGGATATAATTTGTTCGAAATCGAACAGTGGGTGTACGGTTTATGGCGAACAGATTGTTTGGTCTGTGTGTATTAAAGCGGGTTGCGGCCTACAAATGCCCGTCGCAACAAAGCCATGATAAGGGTAAAGACCGCCGAACCAATGATGGCCCATACCACAGGAAAAGGCTTACCATCTATTGTAATATCGAAAATGCGGGGTAAATCCATTTTCGCGGCGATCCATAAACCAAGGTATGCACCAATGAGCCCCACAACTATCGATACAAGACATCCGCCCAGGCTATAACCGGCCAATGATTGTCCTATGGAGCCGCAAATTGCGGCTATCAGCAACAGCAGTAAAAAGCCCATTAATGTCATAAAATGAATTTGCTTAAAGTTAGATCAGTTTTTTTAAAAACTAACCCGTGAGTAAGTTATGACTGTAACCAGGGCAATTCTCCTGTTGGCATGAACTAAGCCTGTGACCTTTTATCTCCTTCGTGCGTGCAAATATTGATGAAGCTTTTTACGGCAGCTTCCATGTTTTCATAAGTGAAAGGTTTGGTGACGTACATAGCGCCATGGTCCTCGGCAAACTGCTTGTCCTCTTCATAAGTTGATGTGCTGAATAAAACGATGGGAACATGCCTGAACTTTTCGTCGGCCCTCAGTTGGAGCAAAGTTTCCTTGCCACCCAACTTAGGCATATTGATGTCAAGGATAATAAGGCAGGGGCAGATGTTTTTATTTTGAAGATCGTGTAGCAGGTGAAGCGTTTCTTCTCCATCGGCCACATTAAAAATAGTTATGGCGTTGGAATGTGTATGGAAAATATCCTGGATGATCGCCTGGTCGTCAAGGTCATCATCCGCAAGCACGATTGTGTATTCCGGCTTCTTCATAGAGGGTGATTTATACAGATGCACGAAATTAGGAGCTTATGTGTTCTTGCATGAGCGCTTAACAATTGGTTTAAAAAATCAAAAACGTTGACTGGCTAAACTAAACGGCATAACAACTGCGTAACAAAAGCAGCAGGATATTTTAAGTTTGGCTTAACTCTTCATACGTCAGGGTGTTTAACCGATCGGGATTAATGTTGCTTAACATTAAACGATGACAGTGAGTTTCTGTAATTGCCTGCGGGTATTCGTACATTTAGCAGGAGCTTAAACTAACCTTCATGAGAAATAAAATCGCTTTGCTGTTTGCAATCCTTGTCTGGTTTGCAGTGATAGCCCAGTTGGTATTAATGATCAACAACAGAAAAGCGCCCATTGGAGAAACAATCATTCGCTTTTTTACTTTCTTTACTATTCTTACCAATATAATTGTTGCTGTTTATCTTACTGCGCAGTCGTTCAGATCAAAAAGATTTACTGCTCCCGGAACGCTTACTGCGGTTACAGTATACATAACAATTGTAGGCCTGGTGTACCAGGTTATACTGCGGCCTTTGTGGAGCCCCACCGGGCTGCAGAAGATCGTAGATGAACTATTACATACCATAAATCCTTTGCTCATAATACTGTTCTGGTATTTGTTTGAGGAAAAGCGCAAAGTAAAATACTGGCAGATCATCGGCTGGCTGCTATACCCGGTCGTTTACGTGATCTATGTTTTTATTCGCGGAAATATTTCGGGCTTCTACCCGTATCCTTTTATTAATGTGCCGGAAATTGGATTTGCAAAGGCAGCGACAAATAGTTTATTCCTTTTCCTGTTCTTTATAGCTGCTTCATTTATTTATATTCTTATTGGCCATTTGATCTCAGGAAGAGTAAAAACAAGATAACGCTACTGGTTATACTTGCTTCTCTCAGTTATTATCGCTGGTATGAACTTTTAAGTAGTATGGTTGTTATGAGACATTGCGGCTTGTTCAGATGTTGCAGATGCTTATAGGTTCGGATTAAAACAAGATCATGGCAAATCATTCTAAAGAAAGGGAAAACGGAGTTGCGAATGCTGATGAGGCTGGAAAAAAGCTTATTATTCTGGCAGGTGGAACAGGCAATCTCGGGCAAAATATTGCTGTTTATCTTATTGACGCCGGCGCTTCTGTGAGAGCGCTGGTACGTACGGGCAGTTCTACAGATCAGATCGCGAATCTCAGAAAAATGGGCGCAATTATCCAGGAAGTCGATTACAATGATCCGGAAAAATTGATGCAGGGATGTATCGGTGGCTCCTGCATAGTATCAGCTCTGTCTGGTGTAAGGGATGTGATTGTGGACCTTCAAACAAAATTGCTTCATGCCGCGTTGGGCGCAGGTGTGCCACGGTTCATTCCTTCCGATTACTGTATCGATTATACAAAACTTGCATACGGCACCAACAGAAATTTAGATCTCCGCCGCGAGTTTGCAGAACGGCTCGACAATGCATCTATCAAGGCTACTTCTATACTCAACGGCATGTTCACAGATTTGCTAACCGGCGCAGCACCTGTAATTCTTTTCGGGCTGAAACGTGTGGTGTACTGGGGCAATGCGGATCAATTGTTGGATTTTACAACCATGGACAATACGGCCCTGTTTACGGCAAGAGCTGCCCTTGACAATACAACACCAAGATTTCTCCGTATAGCCGGAGAAGTAACAAACATACATGGACTTAAAAGATCAGCCAGTGAAGCAACCGGCAGGAATTTCAAATTGTTTCGTGCCGGAGGATTAGGCGGTCTTCAAAGAATGATCAAAATAACACGCGCCTTGTTTCCTAAAAAAGATGAAGTATTTCCGCCCTGGCAGGGCATGCAATACCTGCACAATATGTTTTCCGGCCTTCCAAAACTTAACCCGCGCGATAATGATCGTTATGATGGTTTGCAATGGACATCCGTGCGTGAAGTGTTAGAGAAGCGAGCGGAATGAAATATAATAACTAAGGAAGATTTTTGCCCAGTTAGTTATTATACATTTTCTCATTAGAACCATTTAAAGATTTTTTTAAGACCATCACTGATCTTTTTTACTCCAGTAGCTATATAGGCAACCCCTTCAATGATCGGTTTTATGACCGTTGATTTTTTAATATCGTCCCAATATCCCTTTATCTCTTCAGCTGTATTTTGTCCGATGATATCGTTATTAGAAAGAAAATCGATAGCTCCTCCAACCGCTTTGTCAAGGATCGTTTCTTCAAACCCTGCTTTTTCTTCTTCCAGCCGGGCCAGCGACTGTTCAATCCTTTGGATCTCCTGTTCTTTTTCCTTAAGTTTCTTATCTTTTTCCAGAAGGTCTTTGTCCTTTTTTATATACCCGGCCTTTTCCTTTTCGTCTTTTATTTTTTCTTCTTCCCGTTTTTTTAATTGCTCATGCGCTTCGTTAGCCGCTTTTTTTAAGCGCACTGCTGTTTGATAAGGTATGATTTTTACTACGCCCAAAAGCATTTTATATAGATTCCATCCTGTTTTTGAATCGTACTCGACTATTTGCTTTTTGCTGAACTTGTGCTTCTTAAAATTTAATTTTAATTCTTCGAAAAAAATGTTTTTTGCCTGTTCAATGGCTTGGTTGTCGAATTTATTAGAAGGGCCAGAAAGCGTATCTATTTTTACAGTTCGCGTTTTATCTTTATACTCATAATCCAGGGTGCCCAATTTATTGAACCCAAAAACAATATTTTTACTTCTGATTCCATTGTTTACAAGTAACCTGATTGTTTTTAAAGTTCCTTCCTGTGCAGGTCTCGGCGGTGAGATCACTACAATAACTCCATCGGCCTCCTTAAGTTTTTGAAGATATATCTCTTTGAATTCTTTATCCTTTGAAGGATTATCACCCAGACCCGGCAGATCAATTATATGAATGCTCTCGCCTTTACTTTCCCATATATATATTCCATCTTTGGTAGTGCCGCGCGTAAAATGGCCTATTTTTCCAACTTTTCTCCCAAAAAGAGTATTGATGGTTGTGGTTTTTCCTACTCCCAACTGTCCGCAAATCAATATAACCGGTGGCCTATCGGTAGGTAAATGCTCTTTATTTGCCTGTAAAACTTCAAGTATTGATTCAAGCTTTTCAATGTTCTCTTCGGAGAATTGGTTAGTGCTCATTGTATTGATTTATTGGTAAGGAGTAATGATTATTCAAAGT
>JBAVMD010000190.1:0-2501 GCA_049689695.1 Chitinophagaceae bacterium
GAGATAGGGAAGGTGATCGTAGGGCAGGAACAAATGATAAAGCTGCTGCTGGCGGCATTGCTTGCAGATGGCCATGTGTTGATAGAAGGCGTGCCCGGCGTAGCAAAAACATTAACGGCCAAATTGATGAGCAGGTCCATCTCCACCGGCTTCTCACGCATACAGTTTACACCAGACCTTATGCCGAGTGATGTAACCGGCACTTCCGTGTTCAACCCGAAAGAGATCGTGTTCCAGTTCAGGCCCGGCCCCATCTTCAGTAATATTGTACTGATAGATGAGATCAACCGCGCCCCTGCAAAAACACAGGCAGCGCTGTTTGAAGTGATGGAAGAAAGGCAGGTAACGGTTGACGGACAAACGTATCCTTTGCAATTGCCTTTTATGGTGGTAGCTACGCAAAACCCCATTGAGCAGGAAGGCACTTACCATCTGCCCGAAGCGCAGCTCGACAGGTTTCTTTTCAAGATAAGGGTTACTTACCCTACGCCACAGGAAGAAGTGCGCGTGCTGATGCATCATCACAATGCCAGCCTGGACGATCTTTTTCAGCAGGTACAGGCTGTGCTTACTGCAGAAGAGTTGCAGAGCCTGCGGCAGAAAGTAAGATCGATTCATGTGGAGGAAAAATTGATGTCGTTCATTACAACTATCGTATCCAATACAAGAAATAATAAATCGATCTACCTGGGCGCTTCGCCGAGGGCGTCCATTGGTATTATGAATGGAGCAAAGGCTTTGGCAGCTATGCGCGGACGTGATTTTGTTACGCCTGACGATATCATTTACATCGCGCCCCCGGTTTTACGCCATCGTATTGTACTTAGCCCTGAAAAAGAAATGGAAGGAGCAGAGACTGATGATGTGATCGATCAGATCATTCATGCGGTTGAAGTTCCGAGATAATAAAAACGGAACGCGGATCATCAGGATCTGTTAGGATAAGTTAAGATCAGTTGCTGCATTGCTTAACCCTTTTAAAATAGCAAGAACGATCCTGAAAAATCATAACCGATCCTGATAATCCGCGTTCCCTCTTCATAACATGAAAGACTTTTATAAAAAATACCTCAAGTCTCTTTTCTTCAGCCGCCGTTTATACGTGGCGCTGGCAGGTATCGTATTCATATTCATCGTTTCTTATCCTTTTCCCTGGCTGTTCCAGATCGGGCAATTGGCATTGATGTTCCTGGGAGGATTGATCATTCTCGATTACATAGTGCTGTACAGCAAAACAGGTATCAGTGTTGACCGTGATGCGCCCGAGCGTTTCAGCAACGGCGACCAGAATAAGGTAAGCCTGTTATTGACCAACAATTATCCATTCAAGGCATTTACTACTATCATAGATGAAATTCCCATACAGTTCCAGCACCACAATTTCAAGCTGGCTGTTTCTATTCCTGCCGGAGAGCAGGTAACCGCGCAATACAAGTTGCGGCCGGTAGAACGCGGCAGTTATGATTTTCACGACATACATGTTTTCACCAAAAGCCCTTTGCAACTGGTGGTGAGACGCATCACGATCGATAGCACGCAATCCGTAAAAGTATTGCCTTCGTTTCTTACGCTGCGTCACTACGAGCTTAAGGCGCATTCAAGCAATCTTGCAGAAGCAGGCAATAAGCGTGTTCGCAAGCTGGGATCAAGCTTAGAGTTCGAGCAGATAAAAGAATACGTAAGGGGGGATGATATTCGTACCGTTCACTGGAAGGCTACTGCCCGCAAAGGCCAACTGATGGTGAATAACTATACTGATGAACGCAGCCAGCAGATCTATTGCGTGATCGATAAAGGCCGCGTAATGAAGATGCCTTTTGAAGGCATGAGCTTACTGGATTATGCCATCAATGCCACGCTGATACTTTCAAGGGTTGCATTGATAAAACAGGATAAGGCAGGGGTGATCACTTTCTCCGATCAACTTGGCACCGTATTGCCGGCAGACCGCAAGGCGGGACAGATGAACAATGTGCTCGAAATGCTGTACAGCCAGCAAACGCGTTTTTTAGAAAGCGATTTTGAAAAACTGTACACGCTCATGCGTACGCGCATTACACAGCGCAGCCTTGTGATCCTTTTTACTAATTTCGAATCGATGGCAGGCCTCGAGCGCGAGATACCTTACATTCGCAGCATTGCGCGCAATCACCTGGTGCTGGTGGTATTCTTTGAAAATACAGAGCTCAGGCAGCTTACAGAATCGAGGGTGAATAATGTTGAAGACCTTTATATTAAAACCATAGGTGAAAAATTCGCCCACGAAAAAAGGCTTATCGTAAAAGAGCTTAAAAAGCATGGTATTTTAACGATCTTAACTACACCACAAAATCTCACGATCGATACAGTGAATAAATATTTAGAGCTCAAGGCGCGTCAGGCGATATAATTTCTTTTAGCGACTCACTGTCATCCCGAACCCCGTAGCAAGAACTTAACCGGGCTAAGTACCGGGGTGAGGGATCGAGAGCTACAGCGATTCTACCGTCGATCCCTCACCC
>JBAVMD010000191.1:0-3551 GCA_049689695.1 Chitinophagaceae bacterium
GCCTTTAGGCCAGTCAATATTTGTAGCAAAGCCGTAGGGCGCCAGCATGCCATCGCCATGCGTTCCTTTAAATAAACGGCCGGTGGAGTCGCCTATCGTAATACATCTTTCCCACAGGCTGCCGGCGAGGTCCATCACCCAGTAATACGAAGCGCCAAACTGGTCGCGGTTGTTATCGTTCAAAGAAGATTCCTGCAAACCATTCAGCAACACAAGATCATTGCTGGTATCTACCACACGCATAAGATTATTTTTCGAAGCTGTATTCCAGGGAAATTCATGCGCAAGCGGCGCACGGCTGCCACGACAGGCTTTTTCAAATTCAAGTTCGGTCATAGGGCGCAATGCCGACCAATCAGCAAAAGCGCAGGCATCGTCCCAGCTCACAAAATTGCATGGACGCTTTGGAGATGCTGCCACATATCGATCGTTAAACATTTTAATACTGCCGCGCTGCTCATAATAAAGCCTGCCTCCAAAGTTCACACGATGAAAAGTTGCGCTGGCTGATATACAGTTTAAAAATTCAGCATATTGCCCCTGCTGCAGCTCATATTTCATAATGTAAAATGCCTGGTATCCTTTGGGAAATGTTGCAGGCACCACGCCTTTCTGATCGCCATGGTATAAAGGAACATCAGCATGATAATACAAATTGCCTTTTGCTGTATTCACCGGAATTTCGTTGTTCTCTGCACCGATCTTATACAATCCGCCAGGCCGGCCGTTACCATCTGAACTAAAAAAGCTGTAGTTCCTGTACGCTGCGGTATCAGGATCTCCCAGTGTGAATGCCCCTTCAGGAATATATACCATTTCAACAGCGTGAACGGAGATGAGCCGCTCGTTCGCATTGAAATTGCGATCGGATAGTATGGCTGTATCCAGGGCAATTTTAACCGTCCAGCTTACCGGGCCGCGATAATTTGCAGAAGGATAAATGTACAGGCCTGTACGATCGTTCGGTACATCAAATACGGGCGACGGACTTGCTGCAATGTGGTTCGCCAGCAGGCTGTGTTTATTGGAAAGAATGTTTGCGTGCCGGTATGCCGTTTGGCGATAGGATGGGGATTGATATTTGATCACAATCCAGGCCGCATCGTAATTGCGGGCGTTGCTCCACGCATTGTTCCAGCTAATGGTAAACGTTAGACTGTATTCTCCGCTTCTTTGCTCGCGATACCATTGAATACCAGTGATAGAAAGATCCGAAGCAAACACCGTCATTCCCAGACACAACAGGGATGACAGCAAAAAAATAATTGATCGCATAAGCGGGAATTGTCTTTCAAATTAAGCATCGCGCGTGGGGGATTTAATACCGTTTATCAAAGAAGGGAACGCGGATTGTCAGGATCTTTTAGGATATATTAAGATCGGCCGTTGTATTTACTTAATCTTTCATATCAGGCAAGGACAAATCCTAATACATCCTGAAAGATCCTGATAACCCGCGTTCCCTTCTTCAAAACCAACCTCTCTTCTTAAAAATAATGAGCATAACCAAAGGGATAAGCAACATAATACCTACAGCAGTATAAAAGCCCCATTCGTTATGAAGTGTTGGAATGATATCGAAGTTCATTCCGAAGATGCCGCCGATAACTGTAGCCGGCGCCAGCAGGCAGGTCACTACAGCCATTACTTTCATTACCTCATTGGTCTTTAAGTTTACGTTACTGAGGTAAAGGTCCTGCAGGTTCATCATCATATCGCGATAGTTCTCGCTGAGATCATTTGCCTGTACAATATGATCGTAAACATCTTTAAAATATTTTGTAGTACGGTCGTCAAGCAGTTCACTTTCACTGCGCAGGAAACCGCCTACCAGGTCGCGCACAGGCGGTATGTTGCGTTTTAGTACGATCAGTTCTTTTCGTAATTGATTGATGCGTGCAAGGCTGAGCTTATTGCTGCTGCGGATGATCTCGTCCTCCAGTATTTCGATGCGGTCTCCCAGTTTTTCCATTACAATGTAGTAATTGTCTACTATCATGTCAATCATGGAATAGCAAAGAAAATCTGCAGTTCGCTGCCGCACTTTACTGTTGATGAGCCTCAGCTTATCGCGTAATGGATTGAACACATCACGGTCAGGATCATCCTGGAAAGAGATCACGAAATTTTTTCCCAACACAATGCTGATCTGTTCCTGCTCAACCGTATGCTGTTTTTCATCGAAATACATCATGTTCAGCAGGCCGTACAGAACCCCTTCTATATCATCCATCTTTGGACGCTGACCCACGCTGAGAATGTCTTCCATGATCAGCGGATGTATGCCGAACTGGTTGCTGATAAGCTCTACATCGCGCTTGCGCAGGCCATCGATATTGATCCAGTAAATAAACTCTTTGTGTTCAGAAAAGTGAATGCATTCAGACACGCTTTTAAACTGGTATTCTTTAAGTTCCGTTGCGTTGAAAGCAAATACAGATACCTGTACTTCTGCAGCCTCTTCGCGCTCAACAGGAGTTACAGGGTTAACGCCAAGTATTTCACGGGTGCGTTGCGTATTAAAGATCGGCAGTAAAAGACTCAGGTATTTTGAAGGGCTCATGCGTGGTGCTATCGGGAAAGACTGTTATAATAATCAACCAGCCGGGCCATGTCTGTTTCAGCTTTATCTTTCAGCGATTGATCGCGAATGAATTTTGCAAGCTCATTTTCTTTGGCGCTCAGCAGGTCTGTTATGTCTTTCAGTTTTTTTATTTTTTGAAGATTGTTATCTGAAAGCAGGTAATATCTCTTTTCATCGGTAACATAAACCTCCGTGGTAGATGAGCCGTATGCCTTCATTTCCTTTACATCTTTTTTCAGGTGCTTGAACATGCGCACAGGCCCCTGGCTCAACTCCTGCAGCCACACAGCTCCAAGCTCGTTGCCAGGAATGAAAGAACTATGTATAAACTTCATTGCCTTGCCGGTTTCATCTATCACGATCACTTCTTTTATGGGCGTAACAGCTACCAGCTCATGGCCGGACGGCGCCCTGTAATGCAACTTGCCTTCCAGCAGGTTGAGCTTCACCATTTCGTCTTTATAAGCCTGCCCTTCAGGAGTTATGATGGTTGCCCTCATCCATTCGTTTGCCAGGTAAGGGGTGCCATCGGTATACCGTGTAGCTGATCTCGAGGTGACTGGTTCGCCGGTGAGGGTTTGCAAAAAGTTGGCGTTGCGGGAACCAGTGCCGATGATCTGGGCAAATGACAGTTGTACACAACAACACAGCAGCATCAGGAAAAGCGTTCTCATATAGCTATTTTGTGTAAAAGGGTATTGTAAATTACAACCTTTCGGGCAAGCGGCAAGGTAAAGAAACAGGGGTAAGGCTCAGGGAACGGGGTTGAACAAGCTGTTGTAATAGCTTACGAGCCTGACAAAATTCTGAGCATTTTTTTCTCCGGGGTTCGCGCGAACCCATTGTTGTATTTCCTGCGTTTTATCAGGAAAAGCCGAGGCGATTTCCTGCAGTCTTTTTACGCGTACAAGCTTTTCGTTTATGACCAGGTAGTAGATATCAGATGTAAACACGCGCTGCTCCAGCG